>NZ_JBIQNC010000286.1:0-1692 GCF_044462705.1 Xenophilus sp. | reverse complement strand
TTCGTGGAAGACGACGAGCTGCGCGAGGCGATGCAGGAGAAGGGCCTGGGCACGCCGGCCACGCGCGCGGCCATCATCGAAGGCCTCTTGACCGAGAAGTACATGCTGCGCGAGGGCCGTGAGCTGATCCCCACCGCCAAGGCCTTCCAGCTCATGACGCTGCTGCGCGGGTTGCAGGTGGAGGAACTGTCCAGGCCCGAACTGACCGGCGAGTGGGAATACAAGCTCGCACAGATGGAGAAGGGGCAGCTCAGCCGCGCCGCCTTCATGCGCGAGATCGCCGAGATGACGCAGCACATCGTCAAGAAGGCCAAGGAGTACGACCGCGACACCGTGCCCGGCGACTACGCGACGCTGGCGGCGCCCTGCCCCAACTGCGGCGGCATCGTGAAGGAGAACTACCGCCGCTACGCCTGCACCGGCAGGAGCGGCAGCGGCACGGATGCGTGCGGCTTCTCCTTCACCAAGTCGCCAGCCGGCCGCACCTTCGAGATCGCCGAGGCGGAGCAGCTGGTGGCGACCAAGCACATCGGCCCGCTGGAGGGCTTCCGCTCCAAGGCCGGCTGGCCCTTCGTGGCCGAGATCGACCTGGCCTGGAACGAGGAGGACAAGAACTACAAGCTCGAGTTCGACTTCGGCGACGACAAGGACGACCCGGCCGCCACCGGCGAGATCATCAACTTCGCCGGCCAGCCGAACTACGGCCCCTGCCCCAAGTGCGGCGGCGGCGTGTACGAGCTCGGCGCCAACTACGTGTGCGAGCACTCGGTGCCCACGCCGAAGCAGGCCACGCCGAGCTGCGACTTCAAGACCGGCAAGGTGATCCTGCAGCAGCCGGTGGACGAGGCGCAGATCCGCAAGCTGCTGGCCGAGGGCAAGACCGACCTGCTCGACAAGTTCGTCAGCATGCGCACGCGCCGCGCCTTCAAGGCCTTCCTGGTGTGGAACAAGGACGAGGGCAAGGTGACCTTCGAGTTCGAGCCGCGCGAGTCGAAGTTCCCGCCGCGCAAGACCTTTGCCCGCGCCGCGCCGGCGGCGAAGAAAACCGCCGCGACGAAGAAGGCACCGGCCGCCAAGGCCGCCGCGAAAGCGCCCGCCGCCAAGAAGGCGCCGCGCAAGGCGGCCGCCGGCTCGGGCCTGAAGCCGAGCGCGGCGCTGGCGGCCGTGATCGGCGACGAGCCGGTGCTGCGCACCGAGGCCACCAAGAAGCTGTGGGACTACATCAAGGCCCACGGCCTGCAGGACCCGGCGGACAAGCGCAGCATCCGCGCCGACGCCAGGCTGCAAGCCGTGTTCGACAAGCCCAGCGCCACCATGTTCGAGCTGGCCGGCATCCTGGGCCGTCACCTGAGCTGAGGCCGCCCCGCGGCCGGTACGTCTCTTTACAGCGCCGCCCGGCGATCCCCGCATCATGGGGGCATGGATCTGGCGACGGCAAGGGCCTTGAAGGAACAGGTGGCGCAGGAGATCGTGCGCCCGCGCCTGGCCGAGCTGTGGCTGGCGACGCGCGCGGTGCGCGCCGTCGGCGTGCGGCGGCTGACGCAGGCGCGGCCCGGCGTGGCGCTGGGCCTGGCCCGCGGCCCCGAGCCCGGCACCTACGTGCTGGCGGTGCGTCTGCAGCGGCGCACGGCTGCGCTGGACGAGACATTGCAGGCCGGCATCCAGCGCGTCGCCGGCCCGTCCGTGCAGATC
>NZ_JBIQNC010000285.1:0-4944 GCF_044462705.1 Xenophilus sp. | reverse complement strand
CACCAGCCGCGCCATCCGCATCGACCGCAACGGCGGCCCCGAGGAACTGAAGCTCGTCGACGTCGAGGTCGGCGAGCCGGGGCCGGGCGAGATCCGCATCCGCCACAAGGCCGTCGGCCTGAACTTCATCGACACCTACCAGCGCAGCGGCCTGTATCCCTTCCCGATGCCGCTGCAACTGGGCATGGAGGCCGCCGGCATCGTCGAGGCGGTGGGCGAGGGCGTGACGCACCTCGCGCCCGGCGACCGCGCCGCCTATGCCAGCGCGCCGCCCGGCGCCTACTGCGAGCTGCGTGTGATGCCGGCCCGCAGCGTGTGCCGCCTGCCCGACGCGATCTCCTTCGAGACCGGCGCGGCGATGATGCTCAAGGGCCTGACGGCGCAGTACCTGCTGAAGAAGACGCTGCCGGCCGAGGGCCTGCAGCCGGGCGACTTCATCCTCTTCCATGCCGCCGCCGGCGGCGTCGGCCTGATCGCCTGCCAGTGGGCGAAGGCGCTGGGGCTGAAGCTCATCGGCACCGCCGGCTCCGACGCCAAGTGCAAGCTGGCGCTGGAGCACGGCGCGGCGCACTGCATCAACTACGGCACCGAGGACTTCGCGGCCCGCGTCAAGGAGATCACCGGCGGGCAGGGCGTGAAGGTGGTCTACGACTCGGTGGGCAAGGACACCTTCGAAGGCTCGCTGAACTGCCTGCGCCCCTTCGGCCTGCTGGCCAGCTTCGGCAACGGTTCCGGCCCGGTGCCGCCCTTCAACCTCGGGGTGCTGGGGCAGAAGGGCTCGCTGTACATCACGCGGCCCACGCTGTTCACCCACATCGCCACGCGCGAGGCCACGCAGGCCATGGCGGATGACCTGTTCGCCGTGGTGGAAAGCGGCGCGGTGAAGATCCCGATCGCCCAGCGCTACCCGCTGGCCGAGGTGCAGCAGGCGCACCGCGACCTCGAAGCACGCAAGACCACCGGCTGCACCATCCTCACCCTGGACTGACGCCCTGTTGCCGCCGCATGCCGGCGGCGACGTCGTGGATCAGGCTCCACACCCGCTGCGCCAGCGGCGAAGGCGCGCGGTTGCGCCGGTGCACCAGCACGATGTCGCGCTCCACCGTGGGCCGCAGCGGCCGCACCGCCAGCCCCGGGATGCCGCCCGGCGGCAGGGCCAGCGCCGGCATCACGCTGATGCCGATGCCGGCCTCGATCATGCGGAAGACGGTGGTGGCGTGGCCCAGCTCCTGCGCCACCTCGCAGCGCGTGCCGTGGCGTTCCAGCGCGGCGTCGATCAGGCGGCGGCTGCCGGAGGCGTGGTCCAGCAGCACCAGCGGCCGGCCCGAGAGCGTCGGCCAGCGCACGCTGGCCGCTTTGGCCAGCGGGTGGCTCTCGGGCGCCACCAGCACGAAGGGGTCCTGCAGGATCGGCTCCTGATGCAGGTCCTCGGCGTCCTGCGGCTCGATCACCACGCCGAAGTCCACCTCGCCGGCGCGCACGCTGCCCAGCACGTCCTGCTGGATGCGGTCGAGCAGCACCAACTGGATGCCGGGCTCGCGCTCGCCGCAGGCGGCGATGCATTGCGGCATCAGGTTGGCCGACAAGGTGGGGCTGCTCGCCACCCGCACCTTGCCGCGCCGTGCGCGCGCCAGGCCGCCCACGTCCAGCAGCATCTGGTCGAGCTCGTCCAGCAGCCGGTCCAGCCGCAGCGCCAGCGCCTGGCCGGCTTCCGTCAGCGCCACCTCGCGCGTGGTGCGGTCCAGCAGCTTCACGCCGAGCTGCGACTCCAGCTCCAGGATCGAGCGGCTCACCGCCGGCTGCGTGAGGCCGATGCCGTCGCCGGCGCGGCTGAAGTTGCGCTCCAGCGCGACGGCGCGAAAGACGTGCAGTTGCCTCAGGGTGACATTCATGCGGCGAAATTATGGATTCATCAGATGAATCCATTTCACTTTTGAATGCGCCGCGTGCCCAATCGGCGTCATGGCCCGTTCGCGCTTCCTCCCCGACAACTTCACGCTCGCGCTGGTGGGCACCGTCGTGCTCGCCACGCTGCTGCCGGCCAGCGGCGGCACGGCCCGCTTCTTCGAGGGGCTGACCACGGTGGCCATCGGGCTGCTGTTCTTCCTGCACGGCGCCAAGCTCTCGCGCGAGGCCGTCCTGTCCGGCGTCACCCACTGGCGGCTGCACCTCCTGGTGTTCGCCGCCACCTTCGTGATGTTCCCGGTGCTGGGGTGGGTGCTGCGGCCGGTGCTGGCGCCGCTGGTCACGCCGGAGATCTACACCGGCGTGCTGTTCCTGTGCGTGCTGCCGGCCACCGTGCAGTCGGCCATCGCCTTCACCTCGATGGCGCGCGGCAACATCCCGGCGGCGGTATGCAGCGCCTCGGCCTCGACGCTGCTGGGCGTGTTCGTCACGCCGCTCCTGGCCAACTGGCTGGTGGCGCAGGGCCATGCGGACTCCCAGCTCGACGCGATCGGCCGCATCCTGCTGCAGCTGATGGCGCCCTTCGTCGCCGGCCACCTGCTGCGGCCATGGATCGGCGGCTTCGTCAAGCGGCACGCCAAGGTGCTGACGCTGGTGGACCGCGGCTCGATCCTGCTGGTGGTCTACACCGCCTTCAGCGCGGCGGTGATCGAGGGGTTGTGGAAGCAGGTGCCGCTCACGGCCCTGGCCGGGCTGCTGGTGGTGTGCGCGGTGCTGCTAGCGCTGGCGCTTTTCTTCACCACCTTCGCGGCGCGGCGGCTGGGCTTTTCCAAGGCCGACGAGATCACCATCGTCTTCTGCGGCTCCAAGAAGAGCCTGGCCAGCGGCGTGCCGATGGCCAAGGTGCTGTTCGCCTCGTCGGCGGTCGGCGCGATCGTGCTGCCGCTGATGCTGTTCCACCAGATGCAGCTGATGGTGTGCGCGGTGCTGGCGCAGCGCTATGCGCGGCGGCCGGCGGACGAGGAAGGCGCGGCTCCCAAGGCCGCGTCGACGGCGGCGGGCTGAGGCAGCCCCCAAGCCGTTCACGCTGAGCCTGTCGAAGCGCGGCACCCGGCTTCGACAAGAGTGCAGCCCGAACGGCTGTTGTTGCTTGCCGCCCGGGCGGGCGCAGGCTTCAGAGCGCCAGGCTCTTGAGGTACTCGCGGAACGAGGCGCCCACCTCCGGGTGCGCCAGCGCCAGCTCGACGGTGGCCTGCAGGAAGCCTTCCTTGCTGCCGCAGTCGTAGCGCACGCCCTTGTAGGCGTAGGCGTAGACGCTCTCCTTCTTCAGCAGCGAGGCGATGCCGTCGGTGAGCTGGATCTCGCCGCCCGCGCCCTTGGGCTGGTTGCGGATCTCGTCGAACACGCCGGGCGTCAGGATGTAGCGGCCGGCCACCGCCAGGCGCGAGGGTGCCTTCTCGGGCGAGGGCTTCTCGACCATCGCGCTGACCTTGGTGATGTCGTCGCCCTTGGACTCGCCGGCCACGATGCCGTAGCGCTTGACCTGGTCCAGCGGCACCTCCTGCACGGCCAGCACCGAGCCGCCCAGGTTGTTGTAGGTGCGCACCATCTGCGCCAGCACGCCTTCGCCGCCCTCGGGGCCGACCATCAGGTCGTCGGCCAGCAGCACGGCGAAGGGCTGGTCGCCCACCAGGTGCTCGGCGCACAGCACGGCGTGGCCCAGGCCCAGCATGCGCGGCTGGCGCACGTAGGAGCAGGTCATGTCCTCGGGCGCGACCGAGCGGGCGATCTCCAGCAGGGCGCTCTTGCCGCTGGCTTCCAACTGGCTTTCCAGCTCGTAGGCGGTGTCGTAGTGGTCCTCGATGGCGCGCTTGTTGCGGCCGGTGACGAAGATCATGTCGCGGATGCCCGCGGCGTACGCCTCCTCGACCGCGTACTGGATCAGCGGCTTGTCCACCACCGGCAGCATTTCCTTGGGCTGGGCCTTGGTGGCGGGCAGGAAGCGGGTGCCGAAGCCGGCCACCGGAAAGACGGCCTTGCGGATGCGAGTCGAGATGGGCATGAGCTTGGAAACTGTGGACGGTGGTATCAACAAATGCGCTCTCTATCCTACGGGACAGCCCTGTGACAGGATGTCAGCCGAGGCGCTGCAACTGTGACTGAAGACGCGCCAGCGTCGCGCCGAAGTCCGCCACGCGCTGTTTTTCCTGCGCAATGACGGCGGCCGGCGCCCGGGCGACGAAGGATTCGTTGGCCAGCTTGCCCTGCGCCTTGGCGATCTCGCCCTCGATGCGCGCGACCTCCTTGCCCAGGCGCGCGCGCTCGGCCGCCACGTCGATCTCCACGTGCAGCGCCACCCGCGCGGCGCCGACCACGGCCACCGGCGCCGCCTGTGCGGCGGCGGTCCAGGCGGCCTCGTCGTCGAAGACCTTGACCTCCGACAGGCGGGCCAGCGTCTGCAGCACCGGCGCGGCGCCGCGCAGGAAGGCGGCTTCGTCGGCGCTCTCGGCCAGCGCATACAGCGGCAGGCGCTGCGCGGGAGAGACGTTCATCTCGCCGCGCAGCTGGCGGCAGGCAGCCACCAGCGATTTGAGCCGGGCCACGTGCGCCTCGGCCGCTTCGTCGATCTTCCCGGGCTGGGCGACGGGGTAGGGCGCGACCATGACCGAGTCGCCGGCGCGGCCCGCCACGGGCGCGACCTGCTGCCACAGCGCCTCGGTGATGAAGGGGATGACCGGATGCGCCAGGCGCAGCAGCGCCTCCAGCGTGCGGATCAGCGTGCGGCGGGTGGCGCGCTGCTCGGCCTCGCCGCCCTGCTGGATCTGCACCTTGGCGATCTCCAGGTACCAGTCGCAGAACTCGTCCCAGGCGAACTGGTAGATGGCGTTGGCCACGTTGTCGAGCCGGTAGTCGGCAAAGCCCTGCGCCACCTCGGCCTCCACGCGCTGCAGCCGCGAGGCGATCCAGCGGTCGGCCTGGCTGAAGTGCATGTAGCCGTGGAAGGCGCCGCCCGGTTCGCATTCGGCCTTCGTGTGTTCC
>NZ_JBIQNC010000284.1:0-4979 GCF_044462705.1 Xenophilus sp. | reverse complement strand
TGCCTTCCATCACCGGCTTGCCGGCCAGCGGGCCGATGTCGCCCAGGCCGAGCACGGCCGTGCCGTTGGTGACCACGCCGACGAGGTTGCCGCGGGCGGTGAACTCGGCCGCCATCGCCGGGTCGGCCTGGATGTCCAGGCAGGGATAGGCCACGCCGGGGGAGTAGGCCAGCGACAGATCGCGCTGGTTGACGAGGGCCTTGGTGGGGGTCACGGAGATCTTGCCGCGCACGCCGGCGCGGTGGTATTCGCGTGCGGCATCGCGCAGGGCTTCTTCGGCCGGTGACAGCTTCTGGGTCATGAGGGTCTCCTCGGTCTTCGGGAATCGGAAAGCAAGAAGGAGAGGCTACCGCAAAGCGGTGCCTCTCCCGGGTGGTGGAACTACGATGGACGCGGTTCAGCGATGCGTATCCGGCATCACCGGATGCTGCGCCATGGCCTCCAGAGCGCGGACGAGGGCGGAATGGTCGGCCTGGGCATGACCCAGCGCGGCGCATGCGTTCATCAGTTGCGCCGCCCCGGCCGTCTGCGGCAGCGCCACGCCCAGGCTGCGCGCGCTCTGCATCGCCAGGTTCAGGTCCTTCTGGTGCAGCGCGATGCGGAAGCCCGGGTCGAAGGTGCGCTTGATCATGCGCTCGCCGTGCACTTCCAGGATGCGGCTGGAGGCGAATCCGCCCATCAGCGCCTGGCGCACCTTGGCCGGGTCGGCCCCTGCCTTGCTGGCGAACACCAGCGCCTCGCCCACCGCCGCGATGTTCAGCGCCACGATGATCTGGTTGGCCACCTTGGTGACCTGGCCGGCGCCCACCTCGCCCACCAGGGTGACGTTCTTGCCCATCTTCTCCAGCAGCGGGCGCACCGACTCGAAGGTCTTCTCCTCGCCGCCGCACATGATGGTCAGGCTGGCCGCCTTGGCGCCCACCTCGCCCCCGGAGACCGGCGCGTCCACGTAGCCGCAGCCCAGCTTCGCGATGCGCTCGGCGAAGTCCTTCGTGGCGATCGGGTCGATGGAGCTGCAGTCCACCACCGTCTTGCCGGCGGTCAAGCCCGAGGCCACGCCGTTCTCCCCGAACAGCACCTTCTCCACGTCGGGCGTGTCAGGCACCATCAGGAAGATGACATCGGCCTGGCGCGCCACCTCGGCGCCGCTGGCGCAGACCTCGGCCTTGCCCGCCAGGGCAGCCGGCACCTCGCTGCGGGTGTTGACGAACAGGGTGTGGCCGGCATCGGCCAGGTGGCCGGCCATGGGCGCGCCCATGATGCCCAGGCCGATGAAGCCGATGCGGCGGGACGTCGTTGCGTTGCTCATGCTCTTGCTCCTCAAGCGGTCAGGGTCTTCAGCCAGCCCAGGCCTTCGGTGGTGGTGGTGCGCGGCTTGTACTCGCAGCCGATCCAGCCGGTGTAGCCGATGGCGTCGATGTGCCTGAACAGCCAGGGGTAGTTGATCTCGCCGGTGCCCGGCTCGCCGCGGCCCGGGTTGTCGGCCAGCTGGATGTGGCCGATGCGCGCCAGGTGCTTGCCGAGGGTGTTGCCCAGCTCGCCTTCCATGCGCTGCGCGTGGTAGATGTCGTACTGGATGCGCAGGTTGTCCGAGCCGACCTCGTCCAGCAGGGCCAGGGCCTGGTCGGTGCGAGTGAGGAAGAAGCCGGGGATGTCGAAGGTGTTGATCGGCTCGACCAGCAGCTTCAGGCCCGCCTTCTCCAGCTCGCGCGCGGCGAAGCGCAGGTTCTCCACCAGGGTGGGCTGCACGTCCTGGTTCGTGGCGCCGGCGGGCAGCTTGCCGACCAGGCAGTTGAGCTGAGGGCACTCAAGCGTGGTGGCGTACTCGATGGCGCGGGCCACGCCCTCGCGGAACTCGCTCACGCGGCCCGGGTGGCAGGCGATGCCGCGCTCGCCGGCGTCCCAGTCGCCGGCGGGCAGGTTGTGCAGCACCTGCGCCAGGCCGTTGGCCTTCAGGGCGGCGGCCAGCTCGTTCCTGTCGAAGGGGTAGGGGAACAGGTACTCCACCGCCTCGAAGCCCGCCCGGGCGGCGGCCTCGAAGCGCTGCATGAACGGCAGCTCCGTGAAGAGCATCGTCAGGTTGGCGGCAAACTTGGGCATCTCGCGTCTCTCCTCAGTCCAGCATGGCGGCGGCGATGGCCGTCGGCGCGTCGGCCGCGTCCTCGGCCAGCGGCTCGAACTCGTTGATGGCATCGATCTCGGTGCCCATCGCGATGTTGGTCACGCGCTCGAGCATCACCTCGATCACCACCGGCACCTGGTGCTCGGCCATCAGCTCCTCGGCGCGGCGGATGGCCGGCTGCATCTCTTCCTGCCGGTGCACGCGGATCGCCTTGCAGCCCAGGCCCTCGACCACCTTCATGTGGTCGACGCCGTAATTCTTCTCGACGCCGGCGTCGGGCGCGGCGTTGATGTTCTCGAAGGCCAGCTGCACGCAGTAGTCCATCTCGAAGCCGCGCTGCGCCTGGCGGATCAGGCCCAGGTAGCTGTTGTTGACCACGATGTGGATGTAGGGCAGCTTGAACTGCGCGCCCACCGCCAGCTCCTCGATCATGAACTGGAAGTCGTAGTCGCCCGACAGGGCCACCAGCTTGCGCTTCGGGTCGGCGGCGCGCACGCCCAGGGCGGCCGGCACCGTCCAGCCCAGCGGGCCGGCCTGGCCGCAGTTGATCCAGTGGCGCGGGTGGTACACGTGCAGGAACTGCGCGGCGGCGATCTGCGAGAGGCCGATGGTGCTCACGTAGCAGGTGTCGCGGTCGAAGTTGTTGTTCATGCACTGGTAGACGCGCTGCGGCTTCATCGGCACTTCGTCGAAGTTCGTCTTGCGCAGCAGGGTCTTCTTGCGCTCGCGGCATTCGCCGGCCCAGGCCGCGCGGTCGGGCAGCCTGCCGGCGGCCTTCATCTCCTCGGCCACCTGCACGAACAGCTCCAGTGCCGCCTTGGCGTCCGAGACGATGCCGAAGTCGGGCATGAAGACGCGGCCGATCTGCGTCGGCTCGATGTCGACGTGCACGAAGCGGCGGCCCTTGGTGTAGACCTCGGTCGAGCCGGTGTGGCGGTTGGCCCAGCGGTTGCCGATGCCCAGCACGAAGTCGCTGGCCAGCATGGTGGCGTTGCCGTAGCGGTGGCTGGTCTGCAGGCCGCACATGCCGGCCATCAGCGGGTGGTCGTCGGGGATGGTGCCCCAGCCCATCAGCGTCGGGATCACCGGCACGCCGGTCAGCTCGGCGAAGCGCACCAGCAGCTCGCTGGCGTCGGCGTTGATGATGCCGCCGCCAGCCACGATCAGCGGGCGCTCGGCGGCATTGAGCATGCCGATGGCCTTCTCGACCTGCGCGCGGGTGGCGGCCGGCTTGTAGACCGGCAGCGGCTCGTAGGTCTCGATGTCGAACTCGATCTGCGCCATCTGCACGTCGAAGGGCAGGTCGATCAGCACCGGGCCCGGGCGGCCCGAGCGCATCAGGTGGAAGGCCTGCTGGAACACCTGCGGCACCTGGCCCGGCTCGCGCACCGTGACGGCCCACTTGGTGACGGGCTTGGCGATGGATTCGATGTCCACCGCCTGGAAGTCTTCCTTGTACAGGCGCGCGCGCGGCGCCTGGCCGGTGATGCACAGGATCGGGATCGAGTCCGCCCAGGCCGAGTACAGCCCGGTGATCATGTCGGTGCCGGCCGGCCCGCTGGTGCCGATGCACACGCCGATGTTGCCGGCCACCGCGCGGGTGTAGCCCTCGGCCATGTGCGAGGCGCCTTCCACGTGGCGCGCCAGGATGTGGCCGATGCTGCCCTGCTTGCGCAGCGCGGCATACAGCGGGTTGATGGCGGCGCCGGGCACGCCGAAGGCCTGGGTGACGCCTTCCTTCTCCATCACGAGCACGGCGGCCTGGGCCGCGGTCATCTTTGCCATCTGAGGTCTCCTTGGGATGGCATCGACTCTAGGCACTGGCGGGCCGCCGAAGAAGAGCCGCCCGGGCCATATCACCTATTCCGCAATGGAATGACTGAACGTACCATCGGGGCATGGACCGGCTGCAGGCGATGGAAATGTTCGTGCGCGTGGTGGAGACGGGCAGCTTCTCGCGCGCCGCCCGCGAGTTCAACACCACCCAGCCCACCGTGACCAAGCAGGTCGCGGCCATCGAGGCGCGGCTGAAGGTGCGGCTGCTCAACCGCAACACCCGGGGCGTGAGCCTCACGGAGCCGGGCGCGCTGTACTACGAGAAGTGCAAGGCCATCGTGCGCGACGCGGAGGACGCCGACAACGTGGTGCGCATGCGCCAGTCGCAGGCGCAGGGCCTGCTGCGCATCGGCACCTCCGTGGCCTTCGGGCGGCGGGTGGTGGTGCCGCTGGCGCTGGAGTTCATGCAGCGCCACCCGCAGCTGCTGGTGGACCTGAGCTTCGACGACCGCTACGTGGACCTGGTGGCGCAGGGCCTGGACGTGGCGCTGCGCATGGGCCGGCTCGCCGACTCATCCCTGGGCGCGCGCTTCCTCGGCATGAACCCGTGGGTGATGGTGGCCTCGCCGGCCTACCTCAGGCGCCACGGCACGCCGCGCCGGGCGCAGGACCTGTCGTCGCACACCGCGCTCATCTACAGCAGCGTGGTCGGCGACGACGTGTGGCACATGCAGACGCCGCGCGGCGAGCCGGTGAGCGTGCCGGTCAGCGGGCGGCTGCGTTCGAACAACCTCTCGGCGGTGCTGGCCGCGGCGCGCGACGGCATGGGCGTCGCGCTCATGCCGCGCTACGTGGCGCACGATTCGCTCGTCGCCGGGCGGGTGAAGGAACTGCTGTCGGGCCACGTCCTGCCCGAGCAGGAGATCCACGCTGTGTTCCCCTCGCCGCGCCTGCTGCCGGCCAAGGTGTCGCACTTCCTGGCCTTTCTGCAGGGGCGCTTCGCCGGCGACTGGTGGGCGCAGTCGCCCTAGGCTGAATCGACATTCAGGGCGACGAACATGGGAGATGAGACGATACGGGC
>NZ_JBIQNC010000283.1:0-4998 GCF_044462705.1 Xenophilus sp. | reverse complement strand
ATGACGCGCTCCACCATGCGCAGCTTCTCGTCCGCCACGGCGGCGTCCTCGTCCATGACGGTGACGGTCGCCGTCAGGTAGCCGAAGGCGACTTGATCGCTGCCCAACTCCTGCAAGGCAGCGTCCGCATCGGCGGCCTTGTTGTTGGCGTCGGTATCGACCAGCGGGCTTTCCTGCTGGAAGATCGTTTCGCGCAGCAGCGCGATGACGTTCTTGCGCTTGGCGAACCACTGGCGGCGCAGGCGGGAAAGTTCTTTCTCCGCCTCGGCTTTGTCGAGGCAGAGAAAGCGCGTGCTCCAGCGGTACGCAAAGCCAAGGCGGTTGAGGTCATCCAGAATCCCCGGCCAGGTCGAGGTCGGGAAACCTCGCACCGACACCACGCGCAGGTGCTGGTTGCCCAGCATGGGCGCCAGGCCACCGACCAGCGGCGAGTCGGTCAGCAGCGCGTCGATGTGGAACGGCACTTCGGGCACGCCCACGCGATAGCGCCGCGTCGAAATGGTCGCGTGCAGGTAGGTCAGCGTCTGGCTGTCATCGAGCCAGGCGATCTCCGGCATCACGCCGTCGAGCAGGTCAAAGACGCGATCCGTTTCCGCGACGAAGGCTTGCAGCCGCTCGCGCCAGTCCACGCCGGTCGTCGGCGTGTTCTCGTAGAGCATCTTGGCTGCACGGGCGCGGGATTCTTCCGGCGGCAGGTAAAGCAGCGTCAGGTGATAGCCGCTCTCGAAGTGATTGCCCGATTCCTCGAAGGCGGCCCGGCGTTCTTCCTCCACCAGCCACGAAAGCGGCTCGGGAAACTCCGAGCGCGGATAGTCGGCGGCGGCGCGGCGCTCGGCCTCGATGAACAGCGCCCAGCCCGATCCCATGCGACGCAGCGCGTTGTTCAACCGCGCCGACGTGGCGATTAGCTCGCCTTGCGTCGCGCTGTCGAGGTCAGGCCCGCGAAACCGGGCCGTGCGCTGGAAACTGCCGTCCTTGTTCAAGACGACGCCCGGTGCGACCAGCCCGGCCCAGGGCAGCCAGTCGGCAAGCAAGGCCGGGCGCTGGCGGTATTCGGCGAGGTTCAGCATCGCGGCGTCCTCCCCTCACACGTCCAGCAGCGGGCGGTGCTTGATGTGCCGGGCGAAGACCTGCATGAACTGCGGATCGACGCGCGCGCCCCACACCGCCAGCGAATGGCCGACGATCCAGAGCACCACGCCGGGAATCCACAGTTGCAGGCCCAGGCCGACAGCGGCAGCCAGCGTGCCGTTGGCGATCGCCACGGTGCGCGGCGCACCGCCCAGCAGAATCGGCTCGGTCAGCGAGCGATGCAGCGGCACCTCGAAGCCGTCCGCGAAGGTGTCCGGGGCACTCATACGACCGCCCCGCCGGAGAAGCTGAAGAACGACAGGAAGAAGCTCGAAGCGGCGAACGCGATGGACAGACCGAAGACGATCTGGATCAGCTTGCGGAATCCGCCGGACGTGTCGCCGAACGCGAGCGCGAGGCCCGTGGCGATGATGATGATGACCGCGACGATGCGCGCCACCGGCCCCTGGATGGATTCGAGGATGGATTGCAGCGGGCCTTCCCACGGCATCGAGGAACCGGCGGCCTGCGCGGTTCCGGCCAGGAACAACAGCAGCGCGGCCAGCAGCAGCCCTTGCCCCGCAGGGCGGGCCAGGCAGCGCAGCCGTGCAAGACGCAAAGCCGGATTTGCAGAAAAACGGAAAGCAGGAATGGTCATCTGCGTCATGGCAGTTCTCCAAGTGAGTCAGGGGATGGGGAAGTCGCCGCAGCGGGTGCGGCATCGGGACGTGGCGGCAGCTCGGGAAACGGCGTTTCCAGCGCGTCCGCCAGTTGGTAGCCCACGCCGTCGAAGCCGACGACGCGGGCGATGCTCTCGATGCGGCGCTTGCGCCCGCGTCCGGCGATGTGGATCACCACGTTGACCGCCTCGGCGATCAGCGCACGGGGCGGATTCACCGCCACTTCGAGAATCAGTTGCTCCAGGCGCAGCAGAGCGCCGAGCGCGGAGCCGGCATGGATCGTGGCGATGCCGCCCGGATGGCCTGTGCCCCACACCTTGATGAGATCCAGTGCCTCGGCGCCGCGCACCTCGCCGACGACGACGCGATCAGGCCGCAGGCGCATGGACGAGCGCACCAGCTCGGTCATCGACACCACGCCTGCGCGGGTGCGCAGGGGAACGTGGTCGCGGGCCGCGCATTGCAGCTCCACCGTGTCTTCGAGCACCAGCACGCGGTCGCCAGTGGCGGCGATTTCGGCGAGCAAAGCATTGGCGAGCGTGGTCTTGCCGCTGCTGGTGGCGCCGGCGATCAGCACGTTCTGGCGCTCGCGCACGGCGCGAACGAGAAAGCCCGCTTGCGCGCTGGTCATCATCCTGTCGATGACGTACCGCTCCAGAGGAATAACGCCGATGGCGCGCTTGCGCAGCGCGAAGGCCGGCCCCGGCGCTGCCGGCGGCAAGATGCCCTCAAAGCGTTCGCCCGTTTCGGGCAACTCGGCGGACATCAGCGGCTGGCCGCGATGGACTTCTGCGCCAACGTGGGCAGCGACCAGGCGGATGATTCGCTCGCCGTCCGCCTCGGGCAGTTCCACGCCCATCGGCGCGCGTCCACTGGAAAGCCGATCCACCCAAAGGGTGCGATCGGGATTCAGCATCACCTCCACCACGTCCGGGTCTTCGAGCGCGGCGGCGATCAGTGGCCCCATCGCCGTGCGCAGCATCTGGATGCGGCGGTCGAGCGACGTGGCACTCATGGACTGCGGAACGGCGCTCATGACGCACGCTCCTGCGCTTGCGCGGCTGCCGCCGCGTCTTCCATTCGCATCAGGTCGGGATGCAGTTCCTCCACCACGTCGCGCACCAGGCTGCGGCCCCGCAGCAGGTGGCGGCCAAGCTGCGCGGTGAACTGCTCGAAGCGCGCTTTGCCCTGCGCGCGTGCCGCGTCTTGGTGCGCCTCGGGAACCGGCGTGCTCACGGTCAGGTAGTAGCGGATGAACAGCGCCAGCGTTTCGATGGCAATGTTCTGGTCGCGCTCCATGCGTTCGGCCTGCCGCGACAGGCGATCAAGCCGCTTGGCAATGGCCGCCTCGCGCTGGTCGGCGGCATCGGGCGACAGCCACGATGCGAGCGCCGCCGCGACGATGGACGACTTGGACACGCCTTTCTTGGCGGCCAGCTCATCGAGCCGCTTGGCGTGCTCCGGCTGGATGAACAGGTTGAGGCGATAGTGGCTCATAGCTCGATTCCGTCGTTGGGGTCGAGGAAAGCCAGCCGGGCCGTGCGCTGCATGGCTGGATCAAGCTGGCGCGGAAGGGGGAGCGGCAGGTCGTCGTCGTCATCGAGCAGCCCAAGGTCGGCCGCAGGCGCGGCCAGCTCGGGGTCGTAGGCGACGGTTTCGGAGAGTTCGGGCTGACGGCGTGGGCCGCCGTCATCGGCGGAACCCAGGCCATCAGCGAAGGCCGCGGCCGGTGCGGTGGGCACGGAGGGAATCGCCAACCCGCTCCAGTCGTCGGGCCGCAATGGCGGCGCGTCGGCGTACTGCCCGCCCGCCAGCGCGGGCGGTGGCAGCACGCGACGCTTGAAATTGGCGTCCGCGTAGTAGCGCAGCTTCTTCGCCTTGATCGGCGCCACGCTGGACACCATCACCACGGCCTCGTCGGGCGGAAGCTGCATGACTTCCCCCGGCGTCAGCAGCGGGCGCGCGGTTTCCTGGCGCGACACCATCAGGTGGCCCAGCCACGGCGCGAGCCGATGGCCCGCGTAGTTGCGCTGGGCGCGCAGCTCGGTGGCCGTGCCCAGCGTCTCGGAGATCCGTTTGGCGGTGCGCTCGTCGTTCGTGGCGAACGTCACGCGCACATGGCAGTTGTCGAGGATGGAGTGGTTTTGCCCATACGCCTTGTCGATCTGGTTGAGCGACTGCGCGATGAGGAAGCTGCGGATGCCATAGCCCGCCATGAAGGCCAGCGCCGTCTCGAAGAAGTCCAGGCGCCCCAGCGCAGGGAACTCATCGAGCATCAGCAGCAGCTTGTGGCGGCGCTCGATGCCATCGGAGCCATCGAGCGACTCGGTGAGGCGCCGCCCGATCTGGTTGAGGATCAGGCGAATGAGCGGCTTCGTCCGCGAAATATCCGAAGGCGGCACCACGAGGTACAGCGACACCGGATGCTCGGCCGCTATCAGGTCGGCGATGCGCCAATCGCAGCGCGAGGTGACTTCGGCCACCGTCGGGTCGCGGTACAGGCCGAGGAACGACATGGCGGTGCTCAACACGCCGGAACGCTCGTTGTCGCTCTTGTTGAGGACTTCACGCGCCGCCGATGCGACGACCGGATGCGGCCCATCGCCGAGGTGCGGCGTGGTCATCATCCGGTGCAAGGTCAGCTCGAACGGGCTGGCCGGGTCGGACAGAAAGTTGGCGACGCCGCGCAGCGTCTTGTCTTCGCCTGCGTAGAGCACATGCAGGATGGCCCCAACCAACAGCGCATGACTGGTCTTTTCCCAATGGTTGCGCTTCTCCAGCGCGCCTTCGGGATCGACCAAAATGTCCGCGATGTTCTGCACGTCGCGCACCTCATGCGCGCCGCGCCGTACCTCCAGCAGCGGGTTGTAGGCCGCCGACTTCGCATCGGTCGGGTTGAACAGCAGGCAATGCGAGAAACGCGAGCGCCAGCCTGCGGTGATCTGCCAGTTCTCGCCTTTGATGTCGTGGATGACGGCGGATGCGGGCCAGGAAAGCAGCGTCGGCACCACGAGGCCGACGCCCTTGCCCGAGCGCGTAGGCGCGAAGGTCAGGACGTGTTCCGGGCCTTCATGCCGCAGGTATTGGTGATCGTGCTGGCCGAGGAACACGCCGGCCGGTTGCGTGAGGCCCGCCTTGCGAATGTCCTGCGCGTTAGCCCAGCGCGCAGAGCCGTAGGTGGTGACGAGGCGAGCTTGGCGCGAGCGCCAGACCGACATGGCGATGGCAACGCCCACGGCGACCATGC
>NZ_JBIQNC010000282.1:0-5047 GCF_044462705.1 Xenophilus sp. | reverse complement strand
GCCGGAGTTCAGGCCACGTCGTCCGGATCGTGCCGCAGCACCCGGGCCACCACGGCGCCGGCGAAGCCCCGCGCCATCAGGAAGCGGACCTGGCGTGCCCGCTCGGCCGCGTCGCGCGGCAGCACGCCGCCGAAGCGCCGCTGCCAGACCTGCCGGGCACGCTCGAACTCGGTGGCCTGGAGTCCGGCCACCGCCTCGGCGACGGCCTGGGCGCCGATGCCCTTGGCCTGCAGTTCCTGCCGCACCCGGGCCGCGCCCAGGCGGGCGGCGCGCTGGTGCAGCACCGACTGCACGACGCGCCCCTCGTCGATGAAGCCGCGCGCCTGCAGCTCGTCGAGCGCCCGGGCCAGCGTGCCGGGCTCGTCCTCGTGCACCGCGAGCTTGCGCTCCAGCTCAGCGCGCGAGTGCTCGCGCTGGCTCAGCAGGCGCAGTGCGCGGCCCTTGAGCGACGGTGCCTGGAAGCCCATCGGCCCGCAGCGGGACTCAGGCTTCCTCGCTCGCCGCCGCGCCGGCCGGCCGCAGCGGGATGCCCAGCGATTCCCGCACCTTGTTCTGGCTGCGCCGAAACTGCGGCGCATGAAGCTCACGCTTCATCTGCTGCCTCCTGCGTCGGCAGCAGGGGAATCCCGAGGGATTCCCGCACCTTGTTTTCGATCTCCCGCGCCAAATCCGGGTTCTCGCGCAGGAACTCGCGCGCGTTGTCGCGGCCCTGGCCGATCTTCTCGCCGTTGTAGGCGTACCAGGCGCCGGACTTGTCGACGATGCGGGCGTTGACGCCCATGTCGATGATCTCGCCCTCGCGGCTGATGCCCTCGCCGAAGAGGATGTCGAACTCGGCCGTCTTGAACGGTGGCGAGACCTTGTTCTTCACCACCTTCACCTTGGTCTCGTTGCCGATCGCCTCGTCGCCCTTCTTGATGGTGCCGATGCGGCGGATGTCCAGGCGCACGGAGGCGTAGAACTTCAGCGCGTTGCCGCCGGTGGTGGTCTCGGGGCTGCCGAACATCACGCCGATCTTCATGCGGATCTGGTTGATGAAAATGACCATGCAGTTGGTCTTCTTGATCGTCGCCGTGAGCTTGCGCAGCGCCTGGCTCATCAGGCGCGCCTGCAGGCCGGGCAGCGAGTCGCCCATCTCGCCCTCGATCTCGGCCTTGGGCGTGAGCGCGGCGACCGAGTCGATCACGATCAGGTCCACGGCGCCGGAGCGCACCAGCGAGTCGGTGATTTCGAGGGCCTGCTCGCCGGTGTCGGGCTGGCTGATGAGCAGGTCCTGCAGGTTCACGCCGAGCTTCTGGGCGTACTGCGTGTCCAGCGCGTGCTCGGCGTCGACGAAGGCGCAGGTGCCGCCCTGCTTCTGCATGTTGGCGATCACCTGCAGCGTGAGCGTGGTCTTGCCGGAGCTTTCCGGGCCGTAGATCTCAACCACCCGGCCGCGCGGCAGGCCGCCGACGCCCAGCGCGATGTCCAGGCCCAGCGAGCCGGTGGAGACGGTCTGGATGTCCTCGATGGCCTCGCCCTCGCCCAGGCGCATGATCGTGCCCTTGCCGAACTGCTTCTCGATCTGGGCCAGCGCGGCCTGCAGGGCCTTGGCCTTCTCGCTGTCTGCACCACTGGCCACCTTGGCTCCCTTGACGACGGCATCCATGAACATCTCCTTGAAGAACAACGGGTTGAAACTCGGACTGCACCCGCTGTGGTTGATGACAGGCTGGATGCTTGACCAGTAGTGTAGGGGCCGATACTTTTTCGTAAAGCCTGTTTTTGGTCAGCCTGCCTTACTATCGAGACATGCAGGACGATCAGGACGCCTGGCGCCAGACCCACCTGGGCCGGCTGCTGGGCGAGGCGATGCGCCGCTTCGACGCGCGGGTGTTCGAGCTGATGGCGCACGACGCGGAGGTGCCGCTGGCGCTGTCGAACCTGGCGGCGCGCCAGCAGGTGAGCGCCGCGCACATCCACATCACCCGGCACCTGGCGCGCGGCGGCTCGCGCCTGACGGAGCTGGCCGAGGCGGCGGGCATGAGCAAGCAGGCGATGGGCGCGCTGGTGGACCAGTGCGAGGCCTGGGGCCTGGTCACGCGCGGGCCCGATCCGCTGGACGCGCGGGCGCGGCGCGTGGTCTTCACCGCCGACGGGCTGGCCTGGCTGGAGGCCTTCCGCCGCTCGGTGGCGCAGGCCGAGGCCGAGTTCCGCGCCGGCGTGGGCGAGGAGGTCGCCACCGTGGTTGCCCTCGGACTGGAAGCGTATTGCGGCTCCTAGAATTTTCGGCATCCTCACCGCCAGCGAGCCTTCCATGCGCATCCTCATCGCCGAAGACGATCACGTGCTGGCCGATGGCCTGCTGCGCACGCTGCGCAGCTCCGGCGCGGCGGTGGACCACGTGGCCAGCGGCGCCGAGGCCGACGCCGCCCTGCTGGCCACCGACGAGTTCGACCTGCTGATCCTCGATCTGGGCCTGCCGCGCCTGCACGGGCTGGAGGTGCTCAAGCGCCTGCGCGGGCGCGGCTCGGCGCTGCCGGTGCTGATCCTCACCGCCGCCGACAGCGTGGAGGAGCGGGTGCAGGGCCTGGACTTCGGCGCCGACGACTACATGGCCAAGCCCTTCTCGCTGCAGGAGCTGGAGGCGCGGGTGCGCGCCCTCACCCGCCGCGGCATGGGCGCCACCAGCAGCACCATCAAGCACGGCCCGCTGGTGTACGACCAGGCCGGGCGCGTGGCCAGCATCGACGGGCGCATGGTGGAGCTGTCGGCGCGCGAGTTGGGCCTGCTCGAGGTGCTGCTGCAGCGCGCCGGGCGCCTGGTCAGCAAGGACCAGCTGGTCGAGCGCCTGTGCGAGTGGGGCGAGGAGGTGAGCCTGAACGCCATCGAGGTCTACATCCACCGCCTGCGCAAGAAGATCGAGAAGGGCCCCATCCGCATCGCCACGGTGCGCGGGCTGGGCTACTGCCTCGAAAAAATCCCCTCCTCGCCTTGAACCCCGGCACGGCCGCTCACCCCGCCCCCCGGGCCGGGGCCCGCCCATGAAGCTCTTCCAGCGCGCGCAGAACTCGCTGTTCGGCGAGATCCTCGACTCCCTGCTGGCGCCGGCGCTGCTGATCGTGCTGCTGTCCATCGGCGTGACCTGGCTGGTGGCCCGCGGCATCGCCAACGCGCCCTATGACCGGGCGCTGGCGCACAGCGTGCGCGTGCTGGCGCAGGAGGCGGTGACGGCGCAGCAGCAGGAGCGCGCCTTCGCGCCCGCGCCGGCGCTGATGGCGCTGCTGCGCGGCAGCGAGCACGACCAGGCCTGGTACCAGGTGGTCGACGAGGCCGGCCGCCACGTCGCCGGCCATGCCGACCTGCCGCCGCCGCTGAGCGACGCCGCGGCGCCCGGCACCGTCTACATCACCGACGGCCTGCTGGGCGGCCAGGAGGTGCGCATCGCCCAGCTGCGGGTGCCCCTGGGCCGCCCCGGGCAGCCGGCCTTCAACGGGCCGCCGCGCATCGTGCTGGGCGAGGGCAACGCGCCCGAGCCGCTGCCCGCCACCGAGCCGCCGCGCCCCGACGACGGCGCCGGCCCCGCCGCCGGCAAGGGCCGCGCGCTGGTGGTGCAGCTGGCCGAGACGCGCCGCCGCCAGGCCGTGCATGCGGGCGAGATCACCACCGGCGTGCTGCTGCCGCAGTTCGCGCTGCTGCCGCTGGCGGTGATGCTGCTGTGGATCGCGCTGGCGCGCGGCATCAAGCCGCTGTCGGTGGTGGAGGAGCGCATCCGCGAGCGCCGCCCCGACGACCTGAGCCCCATCGACGAGACCACCGTGCCGCTGGAGGTGGCGCCGCTGGTGTCGGCGCTGAACGTGCTGCTGGGCAAGCTGGCCGACTCCATCAACACGCAGAAGCGCTTCCTGGCCGATGCCGCGCACCAGCTCAAGACGCCGCTGGCCGGGCTGCGCATGCAGGCCGACCTGGCGCTGCGTGAGGCGGCCGACGCGCAGGCGCTCAAGCAGTCGCTCAAGCAGATCGGGCGCTCCAGCATCCGCGCCACCCACACCGTCAACCAGCTGCTGGCGCTGGCGCGTGCCGAGGGCGGCAGCGGCGCGCTGGCGCGCCAGCCCTGCGACATGGCGCGCCTGACCATGGAGGTGGTGCGCGAGGCGGTCCCCCGCGCCATGGACCGCGCGCTGGACCTGGGCTACGACGGCGCCGAGCCCGGCACCCGCGGCGTGGAGGTGCTGGGCAACGCCACGCTGCTGCGCGAGCTGATCCGCAACCTGCTGGACAACGCCATCAACTACACGCCCTCCAGCCCCGAGCGGCAGGGCGTGATCACCGCGCGCGTGCTGGCCGACCCCTTCGGCCACGTGCTGCTGCTGCAGGTGGAGGACACCGGCCCGGGCATCGCGGAGGCCGAGCGCGACCTGGTGTTCGAGCCCTTCTACCGCGTGCTGGGCAACGAGGCCGACGGCTCCGGCCTGGGCCTGCCGATCGTGCGCGAGATCGCCGGCCAGCACCGCGCCACCATCACGCTGGAGGATGCGCACCCCGGCATGCAGCCGCCGGGCACGCGGGTGACGGTGCGCTTCGATACCTCGCAGGAAACGGCGTAGGGCGCCGCCGGCTACTGCGGCGCGGCGGGCGCGGGCGGCGCCGGGGCGGCCTCGGGCGCGGCGGCAGGCGCATCCGGCGCGCCCGGGCGGCCGAGCTGCAGCACCTCCGGCCGCACCTGCTGCTGCAGGCGATGCGGCTCGCGCTCCTGCGCCGCCGGATCGTCGCCGCGCGACCACCACCAGTAGCCCAGGTTGGCGAGGACCAGCACGGCGAGCAGCAGGCGCAGCAGCATGGGGGCGGATTGTCACTCCGACAAGGGGCCGCCGATGCAGCGATCGAAAACGGCCTGCATACGTCCGTAGTCGCACACCACGGCATCCACGTTGGCCTGCAACCAAGCCTCAGGCCCCACCTGCCACCAGTCGATCGCATGGCCCGCGTTGACCACGATCTGCTCGAACAGCAGGCGCAGGGCGCGCCCGTTGCCTTCCCGGAAAGGATGGACCATGTTCAGATCGCC
>NZ_JBIQNC010000281.1:0-5076 GCF_044462705.1 Xenophilus sp. | reverse complement strand
CCTGCTGGTGGGCTATTCCGCCGGCGGCCCGGTGGACCAGGGCGCGCGCCTGCTCGGCGCGGCGCTGGCCAGGGAACTGGGCACGCCGGTGCTGGTGGAGAACAAGCCCGGCGCCAACGCCACGCTGGCCGCCAGCGAGGTGTCGCGCGCCAAGGCCGACGGCCTGACGCTGTGGTTCGCGGCCAGCCCCACCGTCACCATCAGCCCCAACGTGATGAGCAGGATGCCGCTCGATCCGGTCAAGGACCTGACGCCGGTGGCGCCCGTGCTCAGCTACTACAACGTGCTGGTCGCCAACAACAGCGAGCCTTACAAGAACGCGCAGGAGCTGGTCGCCTACGGCAAGGCCCACCCGGGCAAGCTCAGCTACGGCTCGGCCGGCGTGGGCGGCTCCAACCACCTGGGCGCGCTGCTCTTCGCCAGGCGCAGCGGCATCCAGATGAACCACATCCCTTACAAGGGCAACGCGCCGGCGATGACCGACGTGATCGGCGGCCAGATCAGCATGATGATGGACATCATCAGCACCGCCAGCGGCTACATCCAGGGCGGCAAGGTGCGCGCCATCGCCGTCACCTCGCCGCAGCGCAACGCCTCGCTGCCCGAGGTGCCGACGCTGGCCGAATCGGGCATCGAGGGCCTGAAGGGCTTCGACGTGGGCGGGTGGTACGGCGTGTACGGCCCCAAGGGCATGGCGCCCGAGCTGGTGGCCAGGCTCAACAAGGCCATCAACGCCGCACTCGCCCAGCCCGAACTGCAGAAGCGCTACAGGGAACTGGGCTACGACGAGTGGACCGGATCGCCGCAGAAGCTGGCCGAGCGCGCCGCGACGGAGCGTGCCATGTGGGCCACGGTGACGCAGGGCATCGTCGTCGACTGAACATGCCGGATCGCATCCATCACCTGCTGGACCGCTGGCTGGCCGAGGCGCCGCAGCGCCCCTTCATCCACCTGCCCGACGGCCGCACCTTGAGCTTCGGCGACCTGGGCGCACTGACCGACATCGCCGAGGCCGAACTGCGCCGGCTCGACGTGCGCCCCGGCGACCGCGTGCTGGCGGTGGCCGAGAACGGCCCCGAGCATGCGGCGCTGATCCTGGCCTGCAGCCGCGTCGGCGCCTGGTCGTGCGGCGTCAACGCGCGCATGGCGCCGGGCGAGGTCGATGCCTTCGACGCGCGGGCCGACGCGCGGGTGGTGTACTTCACCGCCGCCGCCTCGGGCAGCGCCGCCGCGCACGCCCGGCGCTTCGGCGCGGTGCCCTCGGCGCTGGCCGGCCTGCAGCATTCGGCCGTGCGCGAGGCGGCCCGGCCCGAGCCGGATCCGCGCCCGGGCCCGCGCGGCGCCGTGGCCTCGCTGATCTTCACCTCCGGCACCACCGGCCAGCCCAAGGGCGTGATGCTGACGCACGACGCGCTGATCCACTTCGCGCGCGAGTCCGGCGCCTCGCGCGATCTGGGCCCGGCCGACCGCTGCTACGCCTTCGTGCCGATGACGCACATCTTCGGCCTGGGCACGGTGCTGATGAGTTCGCTGCTGGCCGGCGGGCAGCTGGTGATGCGCCCGCAGTTCGACCCGGCCGACCTGGTCGATGCGCTGGCGCGCCACGGCGTCTCGCAGCTGCAGGGGCCGCCCGCCCTCTTCTCGCGCCTGCTGGCCTGGCTGCAGGAGCAGGGCATCGCCCGGCCCGAGGCGCCCGCGCTGCGCTACCTCTACACCGGCGCCGGCCCGCTGGACCTGGCGCTCAAGCAGCGCGTCGAGGCGGTCTTCGGCCAGACGCTGCACCACGGCTACGGCCTCTCGGAATACGCCGGCTCGATGCACGTCACCCGCCTGGGCGAGCGGCGCGCCGACACCAGCGCCGGCCACGCGGTGGCCGAGGCCGAGGTGCAGGTGACCGACCCCGCCACCGGCCGGCCGCTGCCGCCCGGCGAGCGCGGCGAGCTGTGGCTGCGCGGCCGCGGCCTGATGCCCGGCTACTTCCGCGACCCGGCAGCCACCGCCGCCGTGATGCGCGAGGGCGGCTGGTACGCCAGCGGCGACCTGGGCGAGATAGACGCCGGCGGCGCGCTCTTCGTGGTCGGCCGGCTCAAGGAAATGATCATCCGCTCCGGCTTCAATGTGTACCCGGCCGAGGTGGAGACGGCGCTGAACACGCACCCCAGCGTGCAGCGCTCGGCCGTGGTCGGACGCCGCGAGGAAGACGGCAACGAAGAGATCGTCGCTTTCGTCGAACTGCGCCCCGGCGCCGCGCTGGACGCCGCCGCCGTGCAGACGCACCTGCGCGGCCTGCTGGCGCCCTACAAGCGGCCGTCCCGCATCATGGCCCTGGCCGAGCTGCCCACCAACACCAACGGCAAGGTCCTCAAGCGCGTGCTGCAGGAACAGGCCGCACGCAACGAAAGCCCCCGACCATGCACATGAGCGCACAGACCCACTACCAGGCCGAGCTGGACGCCGGCCGCTTCTGCATCCAGCGCTGCCCGCAGTGCGAGCGGCACGTGTTCGCTCCGCGCGAGCTGTGCCCGCACTGCGGCGCCGGCCCGCTGCGCTGGGTGAAGGCCAGCGGCCTGGGCACCGTCTATTCGGCCAGCACCATCCACCGCAAGAACGACGCCGGCGGCAACTACAACGTGGCGCTGATCGACCTGGACGAAGGCGTGCGCATGATGAGCCGCGTCGAGGGTGTGGTACCGGAGGCGGTGCGCATCGGCCAGCGGGTGCAGGCGCACGTCGCACAGCAGGACGGGCGCGGCCTGGTGCTGTTCCGGCCCGTGCAGCCGCAGCAAGGAGGTGCCGCATGATCCCCCGCTCGGCCCTCGACGCCGCCGCCGTCAACCGCCCGCTGCGCGGGCGAGCGGCCATCGCCGGCGCCGCCACCTACGGCTGCGGCGAGGCGCCCGGCATGGACGACATGACGCTGCTGGCGCGCGCCGCGCAGGCGGCGGTGGCCGACGCCGGCCTGACGATGCAGGACATCGACGGCATCGCCACCTGCAGCGTCGCCTCCAGCATGTGGGCGATGCCGGTGATCGAGCACCTCGGCATCAACCCGACGTACGTCGACGGCACGATGGTCGGCGGCAGCAGCTTCGTCGCCCACCTGCTGCCGGCGCTGCGCGCGCTCGAAGCCGGCCAGTGCCGCGCGGTGCTGGTCTGCTACGGCAGCGCCCAGCGCTCGGCCACCTTCGGACGCCGGGAAACCCAGGCCGCGCGCCGCGTCCTGGACCCGCAGCCCTATGAATTCCCCTACGAGCCGGTGCTGCCCGTCACCGCCTACGCACTGGCGGCGGCGCGGCACATGCACGAGTTCGGCACCACCCGCGAGCAGCTCGCCGAGGTGGCGGTGGCCGCGCGCGCCTGGGCGCAGAAGAACCCCGAGGCCTTCATGCGCGACCCGCTCACCATCGACGACGTGCTCGCCGCCCGCCCCGTCGCCAGCCCGCTGGGCGTGCGCGACTGCTGCCTGGTCACCGACGGCGGCGGCGCCATCGTGCTGGTGCGCGCCGACCGCGCGCGCGGCCTGCCGCAGCCGCCCGTCTACGTGCTGGGCAACGCCACGGCGATCTGGCACCGCCAGATCTCGTGCATGCCCGACCTGACGACCACCGCCGCCGCGCAGTCGGGGGCCCAGGCCTTCGCCATGGCGGGCATGGCGGCAGCCGACATGGACATGGCGCAGGTCTACGACGCCTTCACCATCAACACCCTGCTGTTCCTGGAAGACCTCGGCTTCTGCGCCAAGGGCGAAGGCGGCGCCTTCGTGCAGGGCGGCGGCATCGCGCCGGGCGGACGGCTGGCCGTCAACACCAACGGCGGCGGCCTGTCGTGCGTGCACCCGGGCATGTACGGCATCTTCGCGCTGATCGAGGCGGTGCGGCAGTTGCGCGGCCAGGCCGGGCAGCGCCAGCTCGCGCGCCACCGCACGGCCGTGGTCCACGGCAACGGCGGCACGCTGTCGAGCCAGTCCACCGCCGTCCTCGGCACCGCCGACGCCCTCTGAGGAGACACAGCCATGATTCGCGACCCGCAGATCCTCGACGCCCTGCTCGACAGCGTGCGCCGCTTCGTGCGCGAGCGCCTGGTACCGGCCGAGAACGAGGTGGCCGAGACCGACGAGATCCCCGAATCGATCGTGCAGGAGATGCGCGCGCTGGGCCTGTTCGGCATGACCATCCCCGAGCAGCACGGCGGCCTGGAACTGACGATGGAGGAAGAGGTGCGCGTGCTCTTCGAGCTGTGCCAGACCTCGCCCGCCTTCCGCTCCGTCATCGGCACCACGGTGGGCATCGGCTCGCAGGGCATCCTGATGGACGGCACGCCCGAGCAGCAGCGCGACTGGCTGCCGCGCCTGGCCACCGGCGAGGTCATCGCCTCCTTCGCGCTCACCGAGCCCGAGGCCGGCTCCGACGCGGCCTCGCTGCGCACCACCGCCGTGCGCGACGGCGACCACTACGTCGTCAACGGCAGCAAGCGCTTCATCACCAACGCGCCGCATGCCGGCATGTTCACGCTGATGGCGCGCACCGACCCGGCCAGCAAGGGCGCCGGCGGCGTCTCGGCCTTCATCGTCGACGCGAAGAGTCCCGGCATCAGCTTCGGCAGGAACGACGTGAAGATGGGCCAGCGCGGCGCCCACACCTGCGACGTGTTCTTCGACAACGTGCGCGTGCCGGCGGCCAACCTGATCGGCGGCAAGGAAGGCCGGGGCTTCAAGACGGCGATGAAGGTGCTCGACAAGGGCCGCATCCACATCGCGGCGGTGAGCGTGGGCGTGGCCCGGCGCATCCTGCGCGACGCGCTGGCCTACGCGCTGGAGCGCAAGCAGTTCGGCCAGCCGATCTGCGAGTTCCAGCTGGTGCAGGCGATGCTGGCCGACAGCCAGGCCGAGCTGTACGCTGCGGAGTGCATGGTGGTCGACGCCGCGCGCCGGCGCGACGAGGGCCTCAACGTCTCGACCGAGGCCTCGTGCTGCAAGATGTTCGCCACCGAGATGGCGGGCCGCGTGGCCGACCGCGCGGTGCAGATCCTGGGCGGCTCGGGCTACCTGGCGGAGTTCGGCATCGAGCGCTTCTACCG
>NZ_JBIQNC010000280.1:0-5101 GCF_044462705.1 Xenophilus sp. | reverse complement strand
CGTCAAGGCCGCCGCGAAGGACGGCCAGCCCGCGCTGGCCATCACCGACCTCAACAACCTCTTCGGCGGCGTCAAGTTCTACAAGGAAGCGCGGGGCAAGGGCGTCAAGCCGCTGCTGGGCTGCGAGGTGATCGTCGAGGGGCTGGACGCCGACGCCGCGCCCAGCCGCATCGTGCTGCTGGTGCAGAACCATGCCGGCTACCTGAACCTGTGCGAGCTGCTGGCGCGCGCCTGGACGCAGAACGTGGGCCGGGGGGAGGCCCAGGCCAAGGCGAAGTGGGAATGGATCGAGCAGCTGAACGAGGGCCTGATCGCGCTCTCGGGCGCGCAGGCGGGGCCGCTGGGCGCGCCGCTGGCCAGCCGCAACGCCGAGCGCGCGCGCGAGGCGGCGCTGCGGCTGGCGGGCCTGTTCCCGCACCGCTTCTACATCGAGCTGCAGCGCGCCGGCCGGCCGGAGGACGAGCCCCACGTGGTCGCGGCCGTGCAGCTGGCCGCGCGGCTGAACCTGCCGGTGGTGGCGACGCACCCGGTGCAGTTCCTGGAGGCCGACGAGTTCGAGGCGCACGAGGCGCGCGTGTGCATCGCCGAGGGCGAGATCCTGGGCAACCAGCGGCGCGTGCGCCGCTTCACGCGCGAGCAGTACTTCAAGAGCGCGGCCGAGATGGAGCGGCTCTTCGCCGACGTGCCCAGCGCCATCGCCAACACGGTGGAGATCGCCCGGCGCTGCAACCTCACGCTCACGCTGGGCAAGCCGCGGCTGCCGGACTTCCCGATTCCCGAGGGGATGACGATCGACGAGTACTTCCGCGTCGAGTCCTTCAAGGGGCTGGACGAGCGCCTGGCGCACCTGTACCCCGACGCGGCGCAGCGCGAGCAGGAGCGCCCGCGCTACGTCGAGCGGCTGGAGTTCGAGATCGGCACCATCCTGAAGATGGGCTTCCCGGGCTACTTCCTGATCGTGGGCGACTTCATCCAGTGGGCCAAGGCCAACGGCTGCCCGGTGGGGCCGGGCCGGGGCTCGGGCGCCGGCTCGCTGGTGGCCTACGCGCTGAAGATCACCGACCTCGATCCGCTCAAGTACAACCTGCTGTTCGAGCGCTTCCTGAACCCGGAGCGGGTGTCGATGCCCGACTTCGACGTCGACTTCTGCCAGGGCAACCGCGACCGCGTCATCGACTACGTGAAGGACAAGTACGGCCGCAACGCCGTCAGCCAGATCGCCACCTTCGGCACCATGGCCGCGCGCGCCGCCATCCGCGACGTGGGGCGCGTGATGGACATGAGCTACACCTTCTGCGACGGCATCAGCAAGCTCATCCCCAACAAGCCGGGCAAGCCCGTCACGCTGCAGTACCCGCCGGCCGACCTGTCCGAGGCCGACAAGGAGAAGTACGCCATCGCCGCCGAGCCGCAGCTGGCCGAACGCATCGAGAAGGAGGAGGAGGTCAAGTCCCTCGTCGAGATGGCGCAGCGGCTGGAGGGCATGACGCGCAATATCGGCATGCACGCCGGCGGCGTGCTGATCGCGCCGGGCAAGCTCACCGACTTCTGCCCGCTGTACCAGCAGCCCGGCAGCGAGTCGGCGGTGAGCCAGTACGACAAGGACGACGTGGAGGCCATCGGCCTGGTGAAGTTCGACTTCCTGGGGCTGGCGACGCTCACCATCCTGGAGATCGCGCGCGAGTTCATCATGCAGCGCCACAAGGGCCGGGAGGACTTCGCCTACGAGAACATCCCGCTGGACGACAAGGCGACCTACCGGCTCTTCCAGGACGGCAAGACGGAAGCGGTGTTCCAGTTCGAATCCCGCGGCATGCAGGGCATGCTGCGCGACGCGCGGCCGACGCGGCTGGAGGACCTGATCGCCCTGAACGCGCTGTACCGCCCGGGCCCGATGGACCTGATCCCCAGCTTCGTGGCGCGCAAGCACGGCCGCGAGGAAGTCGAGTACCCGCACCCGGCCGTGGCCGACATGCTCAGCGAGACCTACGGGATCATGGTCTACCAGGAGCAGGTGATGCAGACCGCGCAGATCCTGGGCGGCTACTCGCTCGGCGGCGCCGACCTGCTGCGCCGCGCGATGGGCAAGAAGAAGGCCGAGGAGATGGCCGAGCACCGCGAGAAGTTCCGCGCCGGTGCGCTGGCCACGCACAACATCCCGCAGGAGAAGGCCGACGAGATCTTCGACCTGATGGAGAAGTTCGCGGGCTACGGCTTCAACAAGTCGCACGCCGCCGCCTACTCGCTGCTGGCCTACCACACCGGCTGGCTGAAGGTGCACTACACGGCCGAGTTCTACTGCGCCAACATGACGGTGGAAATGGACAACACCGACAAGCTGAAGGTGCTGTTCGAGGACGCGGTCAAGCATTTCGGCATGAGCTTCGAGCCGCCGGACGTCAACCGCGGCAACTACCGCTTCGAGCCGGTGAGCGACAAGGTGATCCGCTACGGCCTGGGCGCCGTCAAGGGCACGGGGCAGCTCGCCATCGAGGCGATCGTCAAGGCGCGCGAGGAGGGCGGGGCCTTCAAGAGCCTGTTCGACTTCTGCGCCCGGGTGGACCGCCAGCGCATCAACAAGCGCACGGTGGAGGCGCTGATCAAGGCCGGCGCCTTCGACACGCTGCATGCCGACCGCGCGGCGCTGGTCGCCTCGCTGGACCGCGCCTTCGACTACGCCGCGGCGCAGGAGGCCAATGCCAACCAGGGCGGCCTGTTCGACATGGACGCCGACGCGCTGGGCAGCAGCACCGAGGAGCCGCCGCTGGCCGAGGTGCAGCCCTGGGGCGTGAAGGAGCGGCTGATGCAGGAGAAGACGGCCATCGGCTTCTACCTCTCGGGCCACCTGTTCGACGAGGTGGCGCGCGAGGTGCGGCAGTTCGCGCGGCGCAAGATCGACGACCTGATCGACAGCCGCGAGCCGCAGACCATCGCCGGCATCGTCTCCGGCGTGCGCGTCATCAACGGCCAGCGCGGACGGCTGGCGCTGTTCGTGCTGGACGACAAGAGCGGCTCCATCGAAGCCGTGGCCGACGAGTCGGTGGCCGATGCCATGCGCCTGATCAAGGACGACGAGCTGGTCGTCGTCAGCGGCCGGCTGCAGCCGGGGCGCGGCGGCTTCGAGCCGCGCTTCAACGTGCAGCAGGTGTGGGACCTGGGCATGGCGCGCTGCCGCTTCGGCAAGTTCCTGCGCGTGGCGGTCAACGGCAAGCTGCCGGACATCGAGCGCATCGTGCGCGACTTCCCGCCGCGGCGCGAGCAGACCGAGGCCGGCGAGGTGCAGCAGGGCCTGCCGGTGCGGCTGGCGATGGCGCGCGCCGGCGCGCAGGTCGAACTGCAGCTGGGCGAGGCGGCGCGCTTCTTCCCGGCCGATGCGGCGCTGGCGAGCTGGATGGCGCAGGCCGAGGCGGGGCAGGCCGCCATCGTCTACGAGACGACATGACCACCCTGCGCACCCTCTACCCTGCGATCGAGCCCTACGCCAGCGGCATGCTGGACGTGGGCGACGGCCACAGCATCTACTGGGAGCGCTGCGGCACGCCGGGCGCGACGCCGGCGGTCTTCCTGCACGGCGGGCCGGGCGGCGGCCTCTCGCCGGCGCAGCGGCGCCTGTTCGACCCGGCGCGCTACGACGTGCTGCTGTTCGACCAGCGCGGCTGCGGCCGATCGACGCCGCACGCCTGCCTGGAGGCCAACACCACCTGGCATCTGGTCGAGGACATCGAGCGCCTGCGCGCGCTGGCGGGCGTGGAGCGCTGGCTGGTCTTCGGCGGCTCCTGGGGCTCGACGCTGGCGCTGGCCTATGTGCAGACGCATCCCGAACGGGTGAGTGCGCTGGTGCTGCGCGGCGTCTACACCGTCACGCGGGCCGAGCTGCAGTGGTACTACCAGTGGGGCGTGTCGGAGATGTTCCCCGACAAGTGGGAGCGCTTCCAGGCGCCCATTCCGCCCGAGGAGCGCCACGACATGATCGCCGCCTACCGCCGGCGGCTGGTGGGCGGCGACGAGGCCGCGAAGCTCGCCTGCGCGCAGGCCTGGGCGATCTGGGAGGGCGAGACCATCACGCTGCTGCCCGACGCGGCCCTCAGCGAGCCCTTCCGCGACCCGCACTTCGCCCTGGCCTTCGCGCGCATCGAGAACCACTACTTCGTGCACGGCGCGTGGCTGGAGGAGGGGCAACTGCTGCGCGACGCGCACCGCCTCGCCGGCATCCCCGGCGCCATCGTGCACGGCCGCTACGACATGCCGTGCCCGCTGCGCTACGCGTGGGAGCTGCACCGCGCCTGGCCGGACGCGCAGTTCCACCTGGTCGAGGGCGCCGGCCATGCGTACTCCGAGCCGGGCATCCTCGACGCGCTGATCCGCAGCACCGACCGCTTCGCGCGGGGTTGACGGTTCAGCGGCCGAGCAGCGCCGCGATCCGGCGAAGCGCTGCCGCCGCGTCGGCCTCGATGGCGGTCGAGCGCGTGAGCATCAGGTTCATGCGCTGGCCCAGCCCCTCGACCATGGTGCCGCTGCCCGCCTCGCGCATCGCGCCCTGTGCGTCGCGGGCGCAGCCGATGGCCGCGCACACGCGCTGCTCGTAGCTCGCCTCGGGCACGCCGTAGGCGACCACGGGCAGGCCCAGCGCCGCCGCGTAGCCGACCTCGAACACCGTGCCCGCATCCGGCTCCAGCCCGCGGAAGGGGGCGAGGTGGGCGATCACGCCGTCGCTGCCGCGCAGCAGCCGCACGTTGCCCTCGTAGATGCGCTGCGCGATCTCGTCGTCGCTGCCGCGGCGCGTGTCGACGCCCGCGTCCGTCGGCGCCACGCCCTGCAGGCCCAGGGCGTCGCACTGCGCCTTGAGGCCGGCGAACACGCGCTCGGCGTCGGGCCGGAACACGTCGGGTCCGGCCAGGTAGATGCGGGGGCGGCGGGATTGATCGGGCAGGGGCATGGCGGGCGAGGTGGATGGGCCCGATGCTACGCGGCGCGCCGCACGCGGCCCAGACCGCGGATGGGGGAAAGAGGGTGCTGCCTTTATGATGTTGATAATCCGATATCAACAAGGACCTGCGATGCACCGCCTTCCCGTCACCGTGCTGTCCGGCTTCCTCGGCGC
>NZ_JBIQNC010000279.1:0-5106 GCF_044462705.1 Xenophilus sp. | reverse complement strand
ATGTCGAAGGCGCCCCTCTCCCCCGACGAACTGCTGAAGCTGGACAACCAGCTGTGCTTCGCCATCTATTCGGCCTCGCTGGCGATGACCAAGCTGTACAAGCCGCTGCTCGACAAGCTGGGCCTGACCTATCCGCAATACCTCGTCATGCTGGCCCTGTGGGAAGAAGACGGCCCGATGGTCTCCGCCCTGGGCGAGCGCCTCTCGCTCGATTCCGGCACGCTCACGCCCCTGCTCAAGCGGCTGGAGGCGGCCGGTTTCGTCAGCCGCGTGCGCGATGTCGCCGACGAGCGGCGCGTGCACATCATGCTGACACCGAAAGGCCGCAGGCTCAAGGCCCGGGCGCTGGAGGTGCCGGACTGCCTGATCGCGGCCACCCAATGCTCCCTCGGCGAGATCGCCTCGCTCACCCTGCAGTTGCGCGCCTTGCGCGACCGCGTGAAACAGGCCGCCTGAGACGGCCTGCGTCGATTCCCCCGCCGCTTCGGTCCCGAAGCACTTCTCCTCCTCCATCACCCAAGGAAAGACCATGACCACCCAGCTCGACAAGGTTCTCTACACCGCCGAATCGCACACCACCGGCGGCCGCGACGGCGGCGCCGGCCAATCCAGCGACGGCGCGCTCGACGTCAAGCTCAACCCGCCCGGCTCCGGCAAGGCGGGCACCAATCCCGAGCAGCTGTTCGCCGTGGGCTACTCGGCCTGCTTCATCGGTGCGATGAAGGCGGTGGGCCCGAAGGTCGGCGTCAAGGTGCCGGAAGACGTGGCGGTCGACGCCAGCGTCTCGCTCGGCCCGACCAACGGCGGCGCGGCCTACGGCGTCGCCGTCAAGCTGGCGATCAGCCTGCCGGGCCTGGATGCCGACGCGAAGAAGAAGCTGGTGGACGCCGCGCACCAGGTCTGCCCCTACTCGAACGCGACGCGCGGCAACATCCCGGTCGAGCTGACCATCGCCTGATGCCCCTGCCACCCCCTCCGCGACGGCCCGCGCAGGGCCTTCAACGGGAGGGCGACCGATTTCCCATGAATCTTCTCGCCCGCATCCTCGCCCTGCTGGTCGCAGCGGAACACGTCTACATCCTCGTGCTGGAGATGTTCTTCTGGAACAAGCCGGCCGGGCTGAAGGCCTTCAACCTCACGCAGGAGCTGGCCGACGCCACCACCGTGCTGGCCGCCAACCAGGGCCTGTACAACGGCTTCCTGGCCGCCGGCCTGGTCTGGGGCGTGTTCAGCCGCCAGCGGCCGGTGGTGATCTTCTTCCTCGGCTGCGTGATCGTCGCCGGCGTGTTCGGCGCCGCCACCGCCACGCCGAAGATCCTGCTCGTGCAGGCGCTGCCCGGCCTCATCGCGCTGGCCGCAGTGCTGCTCGGCCGCCGCCAGGCCTGACGGCGGGACCGGCCCGCGCTCACCGCCCCGGCGGCAGGGCGCGGGCCATGTCCTGCAGCAGGCGCTCGACCAGCATGTTGCGCGGCCCCGGCCGCCACACGCCGTAAGTCTCGGACTGGGCCACCTCGCGGTCCAGCGGCCGGAACACGGCGCCCTTGAGCGCGCTGCGCTGCATGGCCTCGGGCACCAGCGCCACGCCCAGGCCCTGCGAAACCAGCGACACCACCGCCAGCCAGTGCCGCACCTCGTGCCGCACCTCGGGCAGGAAGCCCGCCGCCGCGCAGATCGACAGGATGCGCTCGTGGTAATCGGGCGAGGCGGTGCGCGAGAACAGCACGAAAGGCTGCTCGCGCAGCTCGGACGGCGCCAGCACGCGCCGCCGGGCCAGCGCGTGGCGCGCCGGCAGGCAGCAGACGAAGGGCTCGGTCAGCAGCAGGCGCTGCGCCAGCCCCTGCGGCAGGCGGTGCGTGTGCACGAAGCCCAGGTCCAGCCGGTCGTGCAGCAGCTCGGCCACCTGCTCGCCGGTGTTCAGCTCCGACAGGCTGATGCGCACGCCGGGATGCCGTGCCTGGAAGGCCCGCAGCGCCTGCGGCAGCCCGCGGTAGAGCATCGCGCCGACGAAACCGATGCGCAGCCGGCCCACCGAGCCGGCGGCCACGTCGCGCGCCTCCAGCGCCATCTCCTCCGTCTGGCGCAGCAGGCGCCGCGCCGACTCGCGCAGCGCCAGGCCGGCGGCCGTCAGGCGCACCTCCTTGCTGTTGCGCTCGAACAGGCGCGCGCCCACCGCGTCTTCCAGTTGGCGGATCGCCACCGACAGCGGCGGCTGCGAGATCGCCAGCCGCTGCGCGGCGCGGCCGAAGTGCAGCTCGTCGGCCAGCACCGAGAAGTAGCGCAGGTGGCGCAGTTCCATCATTCGCATCACCTATCGAAGAAGACCTAAACGATATTGGACACGGATCGATGCCGATCGAACAATGGCGCAAACACGGAGACACGCCATGACCGAATCGACTTCCGCTGCTGTCACGCACCCGATCCCCGACCGCCACGGCCAGAACCTCTACGCGACGGACGCCGAGCTGCAGCGCCTGCTGGCCCTGTACCTGCCCGACGACCTGCGCCGCCACATGGCGCCGCACTTCGAGCGCCTGGGCGGCCTGGCCGGCGGCCCGCTGGACGAGCTGGCTGGCACCGCCGACCGCAATCCGCCCGTGCTGGAGAGCCGCACCCGCACCGGCCTGGACGTGCAGCGCATCGTCAAGCACCCGGCCTACGTCGAGATGGAGCGCCTGGCGCTGTCGGAATTCGCGATGGGCGCGATCTCGCACCGCGACGAGACCTTCGGCTGGCAGGGCAAGATGCCGCCGGCCGTCAAGTACGTGCTGTTCTATCTCTTCGTGCAGGCCGAGTTCGGCCTGTGCTGCCCGGTCTCGATGACCGACTCGCTCACCCGCACGCTCAAGAAGTTCGGCAGCCCCGAGCTGGTGGCACGCTTCCTGCCGCGCCTGACGACGCTGGATTTCGACGAACTGGCGCAGGGCGCCATGTTCATGACCGAGCAGGCCGCCGGCTCCGACATCGCCGCCACCACCACGCTGGCGCGAGAAGGTGCGAACGGCGAGTGGCTGCTGACCGGCGACAAGTGGTTCTGCTCCAACCCGGATGCCGACTTCGCCATGGTGCTGGCCCGCGTGGAGGGCGGTGCGCCCGGCATGAAGGGCGTGTCGCTCTTCCTGCTGCCGCGCCGGCTGGAGGAAGGCAGCCTCAACCGCTACCGCATCATCCGCCTGAAGGACAAGCTGGGCACGCGCTCGATGGCCAGCGGCGAGATCCGCCTCGAAGGCGCCGTGGCCTACCTCGTCGGCGAGCAGGGCCGCGGCTTCGTGCAGATGGCCGACATGGTGAACAACTCGCGCCTGTCCAACGGCGTGCGCGCCGCCGGCCTGATGCGCCGCGCGGTGGCCGAGGCCGAGTACATCGCCGCCGAGCGCCGCGCCTTCGGCAAGCGCCTGGCCGACATGCCGCTGATGCAGCGCCAGCTCGACAAGCTGCGCGTGCCGGCCGAGCAGGCGCGCACGATGGTGCTCCAGACCGCGCAGGCATTGCAGCGCTCCGACGCGGGCGAGGACGGCGCCTACCCGCTGCTGCGCATCCTCACGCCGCTGATCAAGTTCCGCGCCTGCCGCGACGCGCGCAAGGTCACGGGCGACGCGATGGAGGTGCGCGGCGGCTGCGGCTACATCGAGGAATGGAGCGACCCGCGCCTGGTGCGCGACGCCCACCTGGGCTCGATCTGGGAAGGCACCAGCAACATCGTGGCGCTGGACGTCATCCGCGCCATCAAGCGCGAGAACTCGCTGCCGGTGCTGCGCGCGCACGTCGAGTCGCTGCTGGCCGGCGCGGCGGGCATCGCGCCCGCCTTCGCCCAGGCGCTGCGCGAGGCGATGGACCGCGCCTGCGCCCTGGCCCAGACCGCCGCGCAGGAAGGCGGCGAGGTGCTGGCCCGCCAGGCCGCCTCGGCCCTGTATCACTGCACCAGCGCCATCGCGATGGCCTGGGAGGCCGAACGCAGCGGCTCGGCCGAGCGCATGCGCTGGGCGCAACTGGCGCTGCTGCACCGCGTGCTGCCGCGCGACCCGCTCAGCCCCGACGCCGTGCCCGCTGCCTGGGCCGCCAGCGGCGCGCCTGCCGCCGTCGCGGCCTGAGCGGACCGACCTGTTCCCCCCAACGGCGCCTTCGCCCCGCGCGACGGCCGCCGTTCCATGACCTAGAAACCAAGGAGACATACGCCATGCGTCATCACTTCTCACGCCCCCGCCGCGCCCTGCTGCTGGCCGCCGCCCTGCTGGGCCCGGCCGCCTTCGCGCCGGCCGCGCTGGCCGAGGGCGCCTTCCCGACCAAGCCGGTCACGCTGGTCGTGCCCTTCCCGCCCGGCGGACCGACCGACGCGATGGCCCGCACCCTGGCCGCCGAGATGAAGGACCGCCTCGGCCAGCCCATGATCGTGGAGAACCGCGCCGGCGCCGGCGGCAACATCGGCGCCGAGTACGTGGCGCGCGCCGAGGCCGACGGCCACACGCTGCTGTTCGGCACCTCGGGCCCGCTCGCGATCAACTCCAGCCTGTACCGCAAGATCGGCTACGACCAGACCAAGAGCTTCGCGCCCGTCATCCAGATCGGGCACCTGCCCAACATCCTGGTGGTGCATCCCTCGCTGCCGGTGAAGGACGTGAAGGAACTGGTCGCCTACGCCAAGGCCAACCCGGGCAAGCTCAGCTACGCTTCGTCGGGCAACGGCGCCTCCTCGCACCTGGCGGGCGTGCTGTTCAACTCGGTGGCGGGCACCGACATCATGCACGTCCCGTACAAGGGCACCGGCCCGGCGCTCAACGACCTGCTGGGCAACCAGGTGAGCATGACCTTCACCGACATCCTCACCGCCCTGCCCTACGTCAAGGCCGGCAAGCTGCGCGCGCTGGGCGTGGCCACGGCCGCGCGCTCGCAGGCGCTGCCGCAGGTGCCCAGCATCGCCGAGCAGGGCTACAAGGGCTACGACGTGAGCGTGTTCTTCGGCATCGTCGCGCCCGCCGGCACGCCGGCCGACCGCGTCGCCAAGCTGAACAAGGCCTTCGCCGAGGTGCTGGCCACGCCCAAGGTCAAGGAGCTGTTCGCCTCGCAGGGCCTGGAGCCGGCGCCGGACCACTCGCCCCAGCAACTGGC
>NZ_JBIQNC010000278.1:0-5148 GCF_044462705.1 Xenophilus sp. | reverse complement strand
CGGCCGCCTGGGCGATGACGGTGCCGCTCTTGAGGTCCGTCAGCGCCAGGGCGAGGCGGTAGGGACCGCCGTCCTTGTGCCGCGACAGCGTGCCGTTGAGCACGTATTGCGCCTTCTCCACCTCGTCGCCTGCGAACGGCGCCACCGTGAACTGGCCGAAGCGCTCCTGCATGCGCTGCACCACGCGTTGCTCGATGGCGCGGGTCACCTCGGTCTGCTGGCCGCTGGCGGCGTCGAGCAGCGGGTCGATGACGATGCGGTTGGGCTTCAGCCTCGACTCGACCTTGGCAAGAAAGGCGGGCAGCTTCTGCGTCTGCACCATCAGGTCGTCCACCGCCTGCTGAACGGCCTGCTCGAAGGGCACCGCCGCCGTGTTCCCCGAAGGGTGATTCGCGCAGGCGGCCAGGCTGCCGGCGAGGACCAGGAGCGCGGCGATTCGGGGCAGCCAGCCGTTCAGGCGGCGCACGACAACAGGGGCATTCATCAGCAATCGTTCCTCAGGTAGGCCATGTCGCGATCGGAAACCGGCTCGCCCACCTGGGCGCGCATCATGATGTCGGCGCAGCGGCGGGACAGCGGTGGCCGTGCCGCAGCCGGCGCAGGCGAAGGAGCGCTGCGCGGCGCGGGCGCCGGCCGTGCCTTCGCCGCAGGGGGCGGGGGCGGGGGCGGGGGCGGCTTCGGCGCCTTGTCGGGCGCTGCCTCGGCCTTCGCGGGCGGAAGGGCGAGGCACGGTGTCGGGCAGGGCACCGCTTCCTCCGCCTGCGCCATCACGGCCCCGAACATCACCGCGCTGCCGAGCATCCCGGCGAGGGCCCGTCTCATCCGCGGAAGCGCCCGGCACCGCGCCGCCGGCCCGGAAGGCCGGCAAGACGGGATGCGCAGGGGAAGCGGCGGTTGAACGCGGACATCGACCGGATCGGACAAATGTCAACAACTGTAGATTGAACCGGCGGCCAACCGAGCCCGCCAAACGGCTGACCCGGCCGAAAGGCATAGTCAAGGCGAGTCAGGCGGCCTGGGCGGCCGATTTCTTCACGCTCTTGTCACGTGGTCGGTGTGAACCGAGGTGGCGTGCGTGCAGGCGCCGCGCGAGCGATGAGCCGGATGCGCTCGAAGTCCAGCCGGTCCAGGGCCTGACGAACAGCCTGGACCAGTGCCTCGTGCCGTTCCTCGGTGGCCATGCGGTTCGCCCAGTCGTGCAGATCGCTCCATCTTCCATCGCGCGCGAGAGCCTCCAGTTCCTCCTTCTGCTGTGGCGACAGCGGCGCTATGGCTGGCAGCTGCCTCGCTCGCCGACCTGCGCGCGGAGGCACTGCTTCGCTGGCTGCAGGCGGCGAAAGCGAGGGCGGAAGTGGAGACAGCACTTCCCCTGCGGTCAGCGAGAAGCCGACGCGCGTGCCGCCGCCGGCGTTCGTGCCGCTGCGGATCGTCAGACGGCCATCCATGCTGCGAACGATGCGTTGGGCGATCACGAGCCCCAGGCCGCCTTGCGGACCCGGTTCGTTGCCGGCCAGCGCGCGCTCCATTCGGGCGAGCTGCTCTTCGTCGATGCCGGGCCCACTGTCGGTCACCTCGAAGTGCAGCCGCCACGATCCGCCCGCCGGCTGTGCCTCCAGGCGCAGTCCGATGCGTCCGTCGCGCGTGAACTTCGCCGCATTGGAGAGCAGGTTGAGGAGCACCTGCTGCACACGTTTGCTGTCCAGCCGCACCGCCTCGGGAAGCGCGCCATCGATCATCAGCTCGAAGGTGTTCTGCCGGCGGCGCGCGAGCACCTCCGCATACTGCGCGATGTCATCGACCAGCGTGCGAAGGTGCACGGGCTGTTCTTCCAGCGACAGCGGGCCAAGTTCGTCCTTGGCGTAGTTGACCAGGTCGTCGATCAGTTCGAGCTGGTAGGCGGCACTGCGCTCGATGGCGGCGAGGCGGCCATCGGGATCGCCGGGCGTGCTGCGCATGAGCCGCAGATTGCCGATGATGGCGGACATCGGCGCGCGCAGGTCATGGCTCACGTAGGCCATCAGCTCCTTCTGTTCGCGGGTACGCTGTTCGGCCTGGTCCAGGGCTTCGCTGAGGGCGTGGGTCTTGCGGTGCACCTCCTGCTCCAGGCGCCGCTGCGCCTGGTCCTGCCATTGCGCCAAGGTACGCAGCGCTTCGGTTCGCTGGCGCGACTGCTGATAGGACCAGCTCGTGATGACGAACATGCCCAGCAGCATTCCGGGCAGGGCGAGTGCATAGAGGTCGAGGCCGGACATCGAAGGCGGGGTGATCGTCAGCGCCGCGATGCGCAGCAGGCCTCCGGCACAGATGACGAGCATGACGACCATCGCCGGCCGCTCGCCGGGGCCGGCCCGCCGCTGGTGGAGCCACGCGCACAGGGTCAGCGCGAGCATGATCAGGGGTGCGTTGACGATGCCGATGGGTGCGAATGTGGCGTAGGGCCCCAACAGGGTGCCCAGCAGCACGATCACCTCGATGGCGGCCAGGGCCGCCAGGAAAGGGCGCCCCGGCACGCGGACGGGGCTCTGGCGGTAGCGCTCGTGAAAGTAGAGCATCAGGCACAGCACGGCGCCCGTGGCCGTCACGCCGTGCGCGCGGTAGCTCCAATCCGCGCTCTCGGGCCACAGGGCGATGCGGGCATAACCGCTGTAGGTGGCTTCATACAGAGCCAGCAGCGCGAAGCCTGCGACCTGGAACGCCAGCATGGGCGTGCGCGAGATCCACCACAGCGATATGGCGTAGATGCAGAAGACGAGCAGGCCGCCGATCAGCAGGCCGCTCATCAGGGCATGGTTCCGCTCGAGGCGATGCCACTGTTCCGCGGTGTGCAGTTCCGGGTTCAATTTGCTCTGTGTCGCGCTCTTCACACGCACAAGGACCTGCGCCGACTCCCGCGGCTGCAGGTCGATCGCCAGTTGAGGGACGCGGTCATGGCGGTGCGTGGCGTCCATCGGGTCGGAGACGCCTGCCTGTTCGTGCGTCCACACGGCCTGTCCATCGCGGTGGCGCAGCAGATGGAAGTCCACATGCTGCAGCCATGTGACGTTGAGGACCAGGCGGGCGGACCGGACGTCGTCGGAATCGTTGTCCACCGACAGCCGCAGCCAGAAAGACGAGGTCGAGAAACCCCGGGAGAGGCGTTCGGGCGTGGCGGGCTGGAAGCCGTCCGGCGTGTCGTCTTGGACGTGGACCACGTCCTGCAGCGTGCGGACTCCGCTCGAGTCTTCCAGGATCTCGATCGAGGTGGCGAGAGCCGTGATGCCGCGGTCCACGTCGCTCATCTTGAGCGGCGGCATGCCGGCAGCGGCACAGGCCCATAGGCTCAACGCAAGGCTCAGCAGGCACGCGCCGACACGCACAGCGATCCTCATGAAGGCGTCAATCCTGCTGCGCGTGGGCCACGGCGTCCGCAAGCGCACTGCCCATTCTGGCGATCGAGGAATGCGGTCGTGCTCACCGGATCGATTCTGCCGTACGCTGCATCAGGGGCCGGGCGGCCCCGGCACTCCTGTGATCCGCGGGTGATTGCGGCCTCGTCGGAATGCTGCCGCACATGGTCACGCCACCTCTGTCGATGCGCGCCGCTTCTGGCCGGCGGTGGGTGCGATGGCCGTGCTGCTCGGCATCTTCGTCGTGCTGGGCCTGCGCACGGCGGCCGCGGGTCCCTGGGGTGCTGGCCTTTGCCGCCGACGGCTTGGTGCAGGCCTCTCTGATCGACACCCTACCAGGCGGCGCCCGGCGGGCGCGCTCGTGCTGGGCGCCGCCGCCAACACCATCCTGCGCGAAAGCGGCGAATACCTGTCCATGCACTGGCGCACGGCCCACTGTGGTCAGCCGGGCTCCTGGCTGCCGCCGTGGGCAGTTGGCGCCTGGCGACGCAGGGGAGGCGTGCGGGCGCGACACGCCTCCCGCGCTGGGTTGCGGCAGGCATCGCGCTGGTCCTGCTCGCGGGTGCGGTGGGCTATGCGAGCAAGCCTTGGCTCAAGACGGCCGGGGCCGCGAGGAAAGGACGCGCGCAGGACCATCGCCGTCCTTGCGGCTTGCGGATGCCGAACTTCATGGCTAGCACCCACCGTAGTTCTTCCGCCCGCTGGCGGTGATCGTGTACGTGCCGCCGCGCGGCCCGACGTAGCAGGTCTTGCCGCCCACGGTGTAGCTGCCACCTTGTGCGGCCGTGGCGCGTGGTGTGCTCATGGGCGTAGACGCGGTATCGCCAGAGTCGCGGCTACGATCCGCGCATGCGCTCCGCTTTCATCGCCTTGCTGCTGCTCGCTGCCAGTTCCGCCATCCAAGCCCAGCAGGTATACCGCTGCGGCAACCAGTACAGCAGCGATCCCTGCGGCAAGGGCCGGGTGGTGGACGTGTCGCCGCCGGTGCGCAACCTAGACGCCGCTGGCGCCGCCCAGGTGTATCTGTGCGTGAGCAACAGCGGCGGCCGGTTCTGGTCGTCGAATCACTGCCGCGAGCGTGGCGCGCTGATCGAGAGGATCGAGTCAGTGCCCGCAGGGCTGCCGTGGGATCAGCAGGTGCAGATCGCCGACCAGCAGACGCGGCAGGGCTACGCGGTGCAGCGCCAGGTGATGAGCCAGCGAGGGGCGAGCACGCCGGGAACCACCGGCGGCGATCCGTCGCGCTGCGCCCACTTCAACCAGCAGGTGGAGTACTACGACCGCATGGCGCGGCAGCCGCAGAGCGGTGTCTCGCAGTCCTGGATCGCCGAGCGGCGCAAAGAAGTCCGCGACGCGCAGTTCAGGGCGAGGTGCTGACGCCGGCGCGTCATGCGACCAAATAGGTGCCAACCCAGTCTTTTTGGCGTGTGCGTTGCGGGTCCGCGCGAGCGCGAACAAACCCCTTGGGCCGTTTCGGCCGGCGGTGGGACCCTAGCGAAGCATGCTCTTGTAGAAGGGGCGGTCGTCCGTGCCATTGCTTTCGTAGAGGCGCTTGCCTTCGTAGAGTGGCGTGGTGGCAACGAAATCGCTGATCTTGGCCATGTCTGCCGCACTTACCGCGTGATCGTCATTGAGGAGCTTCTTCGCAATGCCGTGTGCAGCCACACGGACCAGATGGCCGTCCAAAGGAGGTTTTTTCAGGGCTTCCTGGGCTGCTGCCGGTTTCGATGACACCTTGTTAAGGTGGAAGATGAAACCGGAG
>NZ_JBIQNC010000277.1:0-5221 GCF_044462705.1 Xenophilus sp. | reverse complement strand
AGAAAACTTGGGGCGGCCCGGCGTTTTCTTGAAAGCCGGCCCGGCTGCGGCTGCCTATTGCTGCAACTGGCCTTCGCTCAGCGTGTCGATCTGGAAGCGGCCGCTCTTGTCCCACAGCCAGGTGTCGGTCCACACCACCGCGCCCAGGCGTGCCGAGACGGGGTAGGGCGCGGCAGCCAGCACCGCCTGTTCGATGCCGGCGATGGCGTCGGGCGCATGCGTGGGCGCGCGCAGCCAGTGCAGCGACGTGACCTGCCCGCGCGGGTCGATGTGCACCTGCAGCGTGCCGACGGCGTACAGCAGCGGCGGCAGCGGGCCGGCGTAGATGCGGCCGGCGTTCAGGGCATAGACGTGCCGCGCCGCGTCCTGCCGGTAGGCCAGGGCGCTGGCGGCGCGCGAGGCGGACGGCGTGCCGGAGGCCGTGCGCGGCGCCGCCGCGTCGGAGAGCTGCCCCGGCACCTTGCCGCCCAGGCCGCCGCAACTTGCCAGCAGGAGGGCGCAGCCCAGCGCGGCGGTCGTCAGGGCGGAGCGAAGGGATGCGGGGGCGCGGCGGTCGGTCATGCCGCCGGTTATACCTGCGGCGCCGGCGGCGCCCGCAACCGGAGGTGTCGTCCGTGACGGCCGCCGCCGGCGCCCTGGACGACCTGCTGGCACGACTGGCCGCCGGGCGTGGCGTGCTGGTGCGCGTGCTCTCCACCCAGGGTTCCGCGCCGCGCGAGGCCGGCACCTGGATGGCCGTGTGGCCCGACGCGATCACCGGCACCATCGGCGGCGGGCAGCTCGAATTCCAGGCCGTGGCGCAGGCGCGGGCGCTGCTGGCGGGCCAGGGCGGCGCCGTGCCGGCGGACGGCTCGCCCGTGCGCTACCCGCTCGGCCCCAGCCTGGGCCAGTGCTGCGGCGGCGTGGTGTTCCTCGGCTTTCGCGTCGTCGGCGCGGCCGATGCGCCCGCGCTGCGCGCGGAACTGACGGACCACCTGGCGCCCGTGGCGCTGTTCGGCGGCGGCCACGTGGGCGCCGCCATCGTGCGGCTGCTGGCCGCGCTGCCCTACCGCGTGCGCTGGATCGACAGCCGCGACAGCATCTTCCCCGAGAGCACCCCCGCCCAGGTGCAGGCCGAGCACAGCGATCCGGTGCACGCGGCGGTGGCCGACCTCGCGCCCGGCTCCCAGGTGCTCATCATGAGCTTCAGCCATGCCGAAGACCTGGACATCGTCATCGCCTGCCTCAAGCGCCTGCGCGAGCACGGCGACCTGCCCTACGTCGGCCTGATCGGCAGCAAGACCAAGTGGGCGACCTTCCGCCACCGGCTGGCGGCGCGCGGCTTCACCGAGGAGGAGATGGCGCGCATCACCTGCCCCATCGGCGTGCCGGGCATCACCGGCAAGGAGCCGGAGGTGATCGCCGTGGCCGTGGCGGCCCAACTCTTGCAAAGGCGGGAGACATCGGGTTAACCCGGTGTGCGCGCGCACCGCGCCGTCTTGGAAGCGTTCAAGAAACTGTATACACTTTCGTCCACAAACTGTGCCGCAGCGGAGCGGGAAGCATCACCCCACGATGCCCATCGTTCGCGGCCCTTTCTGCTCACAGCGCCCGCGGTGGTGAGCAGACGAGAACAACCACAAAAGGGTTGAGCGATGGAAAGCTACTACCTCGACTGGGCCAACCTCCTGCTGCGCTGGGTCCACGTCATCACCGCGATCGCCTGGATCGGCGCCTCCTTCTACTTCGTGATGCTGGACAACAGCCTGGAGAAGCCGAAGGACGAGGAGTCGATCGACAAGGGCGTGGGCGGCGAGCAGTGGGCGGTGCACGGCGGCGGCTTCTACAACATGCAGAAGTACGCGGTGGCGCCCAAGAAGATCCCCGACCACCTGCACTGGTCCTTCTGGGAAAGCTACTCCACGTGGATCTCGGGCTTCGCGCTGTTCACGATGTCCTACCTGTGGAATGCCAGCACCTACCTCATCGACAAGAGCAAGATGGACTGGCAGCCCGGCGCCGCCATCGGCGTGGCGCTGGCCTTCTTCGTCGTGTTCTGGATGGTGTACGACGGCATCTGCCAGGTCTTCGGCCGCCGCAAGAACGGCGACACCATCGTCGGCGTGCTGATCGCGGTCTTCATCGCCTTCGCCACCTGGCTGGCCTGCCAGTGGTTCGCCGGCCGCGCCGCCTTCCTGCTGGTGGGCGCGATGATGGCCACGACCATGAGCGCCAACGTGTTCTTCTGGATCATTCCCGGCCAGCGCAAGAGCGTGGCGGCGCTGCGCGAGGGCAAGCCGGTGGACCCGATCCACGGCCAGCGCGGCAAGCAGCGCAGCGTGCACAACACCTACTTCACGCTGCCGGTGCTGTTCGCGATGCTGTCCAACCACTACAGCTTCACCTACACGCACAAGTACAACTGGATCGTGCTGCTGCTGATCATGCTCGGCGGCGCGGCAATCCGGCAGTTCTTCGTGGTGCGCCACCGCTGGAAGCTGGGCAACGCGAAGAACCCGCTGGGCTATGCGCTGTTCGGCATCGCGGTGCTGGGCCTGACCATCGTGTGGATGCAGCCCGAGCCGGCCGCGCCCGTGCCGGCGGCCGCCAAGGCGGCGCAGGTGAACTATGCCGACGTGCAGAAGGTGCTGGAGCAGCGCTGCTACATGTGCCACGGCGCGGCGGTGCAGCAGAAGAACGTGCGCGTCGACACGCCCGACCAGGTGGCGCTGCACGCCCAGGGCATCTACCAGCAGGTGGTGGCGGCCAAGACCATGCCGCTGAACAACGCGACGCAGATGACCGACGCGGAGCGGGCGTTGATCGGGCGCTGGTTCAACGGCGGGGCGAAGACGAACTGACGGTGCTTGGGGCGGGCGGGGCAGGCATCGTGTGCTTTGGTCCGGCCCAGGCCCCTGTGAGGGCGGCGAGGCGCTTCGAGTGGAGCGGTCGGCGCTGCGCGCCGACTGCCCTGCGATGCTCGGTCGGCCGGGCCGGCGCAGAACTCGCTGCGTTCACTTCGTTCACTGCGCTCAAACAGCTGCGCCGAGTCAGATCACGAAGCGTGCCTGTCCTTCGGCAGGCACACAGCCCGGCCGCCCTGCGCTTCTCGGCGCTCCACAGGCGCGCCTCGCCGCCCTCACAGGGGCCTGGGCCTGCGTCCGTGGGCATAACGGAGGCCCCTCAGGACACCCATCACCCGTTCACGCTGAGCTTGTCGAAGCGCAGCACCCGGCTTCGACAAGCTCAGCCTGAACGGTGGTGGTTGGGTTCGGCCTTCCCTGCGGAAGCGGTTGAGTGCCCTCCACCCGTTCACGCTGAGCCTGTCGAAGCGCGCCACCTGGCTTCGACAAGCCCAGCCCGGACGGGAGGCGTGGATCGAGCGCCTAGCCGCTCCGGCCCCCCGGCCACGCCGCACACCACACGGCGTCGACCAACAGCGTGCTCAGCGAACGCCATTCGCCAACGCCACCGCCAGCCGGTTATGCCGCTCGACCAGCGGTTCGAGCTCCAGCGTCGCCAGCCGCCCCTCGCGTACCACCACCCGCCCATTGACCACCGTGTACGCCGCCTGCGCGCTGGCGCACAGCAGCAGGCTGGCCACCGGGTCGTGCACCGCCCCGCCGGCGAAGCCCGGCGCGCGCAGGTCGAACAGCGCCAGGTCGGCGCACATGCCGGGCGCCAGGTGGCCGATGTCGGCGCGGCCCAGCACCTCGGCGCCGCCGCGGGTGGCGATGGCCAGCGCGTCGCGGGCCGTCATCTCGGCCGGGCCGTGATCGCAGCCGAAGGGATCGAGCGAGCGCCGCACGCGCGCCAGCAGCAGCGCCTGGCGCGCTTCGGCCACCATCTGGGCGCCGTCGTTGCTGGCGCTGCCGTCCACGCCCAGCCCCACCGGCACGCCGGCGTCGAGCAGGCGTCGCACGGGGGCGATGCCGGAGGCCAGGCGCATGTTGCTGCACGGGCAGTGCGCCACGCCCGTGCGGGTGCGCGCGAACAGGCCGATGCCCGCCTCGTCCAGCTTGACGCAGTGGGCGTGCCACACGTCCTCGCCCAGCCAGCCCAGGTCCTGCGCGTATTCGGCGGGCGTGCAGTTGAACTTCTCGCGGCTGAAGGCGACGTCGTGGTCGTTCTCGGCCAGGTGGGTGTGCAGCCGCACCTTGTGGTGGCGCGCCAGCGCCGCCGCCTCTCGCATCAGGTCGCGGCTGACGGAGAAGGGCGAGCAGGGCGCCACCGCCACGTTCACCATCGCGCCGTGCGCGGCGTCGTGCCAGCGCTCGATGAGGCGCTGCGCGTCGGCCAGGATGGCGTCCTCGCGCTCCACCAGGCTGTCGGGCGGAAGGCCGCCCTGCGAGACACCCAGGCTCATCGCCCCGCGCGTGGCGACGAAGCGCATGCCGATCTGCTGCGCCGCCTCGATGCTGTCGTCCAGCCGCACGCCGTTGGGGTAGATGTAGAGGTGGTCGCTGCTGGTGGTGCAGCCCGCGAGCAGCAGCTCCGCCATCGCCACCTGGGTGGAGACGCGCACCATCTCGGGCGTGAGCCCGGCCCACACCGGGTACAAGCCGCGCAGCCAGCCGAACAGTTCCGCGTCCTGCGTCGCCGGCAAGGCGCGCGTCAGGGACTGGTACATATGGTGATGGGTGTTGACCAGCCCCGGCAGCACCAGGTGGCCGCGCGCGTCGATCACCTCGTCGGCCTGCTGCGGCAGCTCGGCCGCCGGGCCGATCGACTCGATGCGGTGGCCATGCACCAGCACCGAGGCGCCGCGCAGCTCGCGCCGCGCGTCGTCGAAGGTGGCCACGCAATCGGCGTTTCGGATCAAGAGGCTTTTCATCGGACACTCGTTCCCGTGATGCATTGGAGACCCAGGACATGATCGCACCGAAGCCCAGCGCGGCGCCCGACCCGCGGCGCGAACCGCGCGCCTTCCTCGAACACCTCTACCGCGCCGCCGTGCACCGCGCGCTGCCGCTCGCGAACATGGGCGCCTTCCTGCCCGCGCCGCCCAAGGGCCGCACGCTGGTGCTTGGCGCGGGCAAGGCGGCCGGCTCGATGGCCCATGCGCTGGAGGCGCTGTGGCCGAAGGACGCGCCGCTCGGCGGCCTGGTCGTCACCCGCTACCACCACATCCCGCCGCGCCCGGAGGGCCTGCCCCAGCGCATCGAGATCGTGGAGGCGGCCCACCCGGTGCCCGACGAGGCCGGCCTGAAGGCGGCCGAGCGCATGCTGGCGCTGACCGGGG
>NZ_JBIQNC010000276.1:0-5420 GCF_044462705.1 Xenophilus sp. | reverse complement strand
ACTGGTTCTCGGCCAGTTCGCCCACGCAGCGCACGCGGCGGTTGCCCAGGTGGTCGATGTCGTCCACCTCGCCGCGGCCGTTGCGCAGGTCGACCAGGATCTTGACCACCGCGAGGATGTCCTCGTTGGTCAGGACCATCGGGCCGGTAGCCTCGTCGCGGCCGATCTTGGCGTTGAACTTCATGCGGCCCACGCGCGACAGGTCGTACGTGTCCGGGTTGTAGAACAGGCGCTGGAACAGGGCCTGCACCGCGTCCTCGGTCGGCGGCTCGCCGGGGCGCATCATGCGGTAGATGGCGACGCGGGCGGCGAACTCGTCCACCGTCTCGTCGATGCGCAGCGTCTGGCTGATGTAGGCGCCCTGGTCCAGCTCATTCGTGTAGATGCACTGGATCTCCTGCACGCCGGCGGCGCGCAGCTTCTTGAGGAGGGCTTCGGTCAGCTCGTCGTTGGCCTTGGCCAGGATCTCGCCCGAATCGGCATCGACGATGTTGCGCGCCAGCACGCGGCCGACGAGGAAGTCCTCCGGCACGCTCACGTGCGTGGTGCCCGACTGCTCCAGCTCGCGCGTGTGGCGCGCGGTGATGCGCTTGTCCTTGGCGACGATCACCTTGCCCGACTTGTCGGTGATGTCGAAGCGCGCGACTTCGCCGCGCAGGCGCTCGGAGACGAACTCCATCTGCGCGCCGCTGTCCATCAGGCGGAAGTTGTCGTTGACGAAGAAGTTCGCCAGGATCGATTCCGGATTCAGGCCGATGGCCTTGAGCAGGATCGTGACCGGCATCTTGCGGCGGCGGTCGACGCGGAAGTACAGGATGTCCTTCGGGTCGAACTCGAAGTCCAGCCACGAGCCGCGGTAGGGAATCACGCGGGCCGAGAACAGCAGCTTGCCCGAGCTGTGCGTCTTGCCCTTGTCGTGCTCGAAGAACACGCCCGGCGAGCGGTGCAGCTGCGAGACGATGACGCGCTCGGTGCCGTTGATGATGAAGGAGCCCTTGTCGGTCATCAGGGGCACTTCGCCCATGTAGACCTCCTGCTCCTTGACTTCCTTGACCACCTTGGACTGCGAAGTGGAGGACTCGCGGTCGTAGATGATGAGCTGCACCTTGGCACGCACGGCCGAGGCGAAGGTCAGGCCGCGCGTCTGACATTCGCGCACGTCGAACGCCGGCCTGGCCAGGTTGTATTCCAGAAACTTCATCTCCACGAAACCGTTGTGGGAGACGATCGGGAAGGCGGCATTGAACGCGGCCTGCAGGCCTTCGTCGCTGCGCTTCTGGGGCGGGACGCTCGCTTGCAGGAAGGCGGTGTACGCGTCCTTCTGCATCTGCAGCAGGTAGGGAATCGTGACGACGCTGTCGCGGTTGCCGAAGCTTTTGCGAATGCGCTTGCGTTCGGTATAACTGTAGGTCGATGCTTGGGCCATGAGAGCTCCGGGCTTGAGATCATCAGCGACTAGACCAGCGACGCCGCTTTCTCCGGCGCCCCTGCTTGGCGGCTGGCCACTACCAGCGATGGCGGACGGCGATGCGTTGCACATCGCCCGAACCAAGGGATCTTCTGCAGTCGGGTCAGAAGACACTAGAAAGCCGGCGTAGCCGGCGGCTTTCTGGTGGCCTCTTGAAGCGGCAAAGGCTGGAAGGCCCGCGAAGGCGCTTCCAGCCTCGAAGGTGAAGCGAATTACTTCAGTTCCACCTTGGCGCCGGCTTCTTCCAGCTTCTTCTTGGCCGCTTCGGCGTCTGCCTTCGGCAGCGCTTCCTTGACGGCCTTGGGAGCGGCCTCCACCAGGTCCTTGGCTTCCTTCAGGCCCAGGCCGGTGATTTCGCGCACGGCCTTGATGACCGACACCTTGTTCGCGCCGGCTTCGGTCAGCACGACGTTGAACTCGGTCTTCTCTTCGGCCGCAGCAGCAGCGCCACCGCCGGCACCGCCGGCGGCCGGAGCGGCCATGGCGGCGGCGCTCACGCCGAACTTCTCTTCGATGGCCTTGACCAGGTCGTTGAGCTCGAGGACGGTCATGCTGTCCAGCGCCGTCAGGAATGCGTCTTTATCGAATGCCATTTGGATTTCCTAGAAACAGATTGGGTTGATTGCCGCGTGTGTCCGCGATGGATCAGGCCGCGGCGGCTTCGGCGGCAGGCTCGGCTGCAGCGCCTTCGCCCTTCTTGGCCGCCAGCGCGCCCAGCACCACGGCCGTGCGCGAGATCGGCGACATGAGCAGGCCGCACAGTTGGGCCAGCAGCACTTCCTTGGAAGGGATGCTCGCCAGTTGCTTGACGCCCTCGACATCCAGGGCCTTGCCACCGAAGGCGCCACCGCGGATGACCAGCTTGTCGTTGGTCTTCGCGAAATCGGCCACCACCTTCGCGGCGGCCACGGCGTCCTCGGAGAAGCCATAGATCAGCGGACCGGTCATCTGGTCGCCGACGGCCTCGAATGCGCTGCCGGCCACCGCCCGGCGGGCCAGGGTGTTCTTCAGAACACTCAGGCTCACGCCTTGGGCGCGGGCGTTGTTGCGCAGACGAGTCATGTCGGCGACCGTGATGCCGCGGTATTCCGCCATCACGAGCGTTTGAGCTTTGGCGGCGAGGCCGGTCACTTCTGCAATGACCGCTTCTTTCTCACTGCGATTCAGACTCAAGGTTGACTCCTTTTCAATGCTGCCCCGGAGAAGACCCCAGGGCAGCGCCTTCATGCAGCGACCACCTGTTTCGGAAATGGATTCCTTGCAGCGGGATCGCCATCTGCGCTGGCCGACGTTGCCGTCGATTAAGGGTGGCAACACCACCCGCCAGCGGTCTTGGATGGCCCGCAGCAGCTTGGCGCCGCTGCGGCCCACCACATTCGCCGCCCGCCGATCCGAAACGAACCGGCCGGCGGCAAATCACGTCATCAGGCCTGGCCGATGGACTGCGTGTCGACGCGAACGCCCACGCCCATCGTCGAGGACACCGCCACCTTGCGCAGGTACACACCCTTGCTGGTGGCCGGCTTGGCCTTGTTCAGCGCATCGATCAGCGCCGCCAGGTTGCCCTGGAGCTTGTCGTTGTCGAACGAGCGGCGGCCGATCGTGCCGTGGATGATCCCGGCCTTGTCGACGCGGAACTGCACCTGGCCGGCCTTGGCGTTCTTCACCGCCGTGGCGACATCGGGCGTCACGGTGCCGACCTTGGGGTTCGGCATCAGGCCGCGCGGGCCGAGGATCTGGCCCAGCGTGCCGACCACGCGCATCGCGTCGGGGGCGGCGATCACCACGTCGAAGGGCATGTCGCCCGCCTTCACCTGGGCAGCCAGGTCGTCCATGCCGACGATGTCGGCGCCGGCGGCCTTGGCTTCCTCGGCCTTGGCGCCCTGGGCGAACACGGCCACGCGCTTGGTCTTGCCGGTGCCGTTGGGCATCACGACGGCGCCGCGCACCACCTGGTCCGACTTCTTGGCGTCCACGCCGAGCTGCACGGCCACGTCGATCGACTCATCGAACTTGGCGGTGGCCGCTTCCTTCACGAGGGCCAGCGCCTCGCCCAGGGGGTACAGCCGGGTGGTTTCGATCTTGCCCTGCTGGGCCTTGGCTTTCTTGGTCAGCTTGGCCATCTCACACGCCCTCCACGTTCACGCCCATCGAGCGGGCCGAGCCGGCGATGGTGCGCACGGCAGCATCCAGATCCGCGGCCGTGAGGTCGGGCATCTTGGTCTTGGCGATCTCCTCGAGCTGGGCGCGGGTGATCTTGCCAACCTTGTCGGTGTGCGGCTTGGCCGAGCCCTTGTCCAGCTTGATCGCCTTCTTGATCAGCGTGGTCGCCGGCGGCGTCTTGATGATGAAGGTGAAGCTCTTGTCCGCGAAAGCGGTGATCACCACCGGCAGCGGCAGACCGGGCTCGACGCCCTGGGTCTGGGCGTTGAACGCCTTGCAGAACTCCATGATGTTCAGGCCGCGCTGACCCAGCGCGGGACCGATCGGCGGCGAGGGGTTGGCCTTGCCTGCCGGCACTTGCAGCTTGATGAAGCCGACGATCTTTTTCGCCATGCTTTCTTCTCCTTGCGGGTTCTAGCGCCGCGGACTCTGCCGCGGCTCCCCGGGGTTGCAGCTCTGCTGGAAAGGAAGGCGCGCCGAGCCGTGAAGCGCGCCTCCGGGATCTGTCAGGTCTTCTCGACTTCGGCGAAGGCGAGCTCGACGGGGGTGGCGCGGCCGAAGATCATGACGGACACGCGCACCTTGCTCTTCTCGTAATTGACTTCCTCGACCGTGCCGTTGAAGTCGGTGAAGGGACCTTCCTTCACGCGCACCAGCTCGCCCACGATGAACTCCACCTTGTGGCGCGGCTTGTCGGTGCCCTGCTGCATCTGGCTGACGATGTCCTCGACCTCCTTCTGCGAGATCGGGGCCGGGCGGTTCTTGGCGCCGCCGACGAAGCCGGTCACCTTGTTGGTGTGCTTCACCAGGTGCCAGGTGTCGTCGTCCATCACCATCTCGACCAGCACGTAGCCGGGGAAGAGGCGCCGCTCGGTGGTGCGCTTCTGGCCGTTCTTGACGTCCACCACCTCTTCGCTGGGCACCAGGATGCGGCCGAACTTGGACTGCATGCCGGCGCGGTTGATGCGCTCGGTGATGTTGCGCTCGACGGCCTTCTCCATGCCCGAGTAGGCATGGACCACGTACCAGCGCAGATCCGGGTTGGCGGGCGGCGCCAGAACCGGATGGGCGTCGTTGTCCACGGTGTCGTTCATTATTTTCTCCAGCCCAGCAGCAGGTCGTAGAAGACCCATTCGACCGTCTTGTCGGTGAGCCACAGGAAGATGGCCATGATCACCACGAAGCCGAAGACGTAGGCCGTCATCTGGATGGACTCCTTGCGCGTGGGCCAGACGACCTTCTTCACCTCGCGCCAGGAATCGCGGCCGAAGGCCCACAGCCGGCGGCCGCTCTCGGACAGGGCGAACATCGCCACCGCCGCCGCCAGCCCCACGATCAGCGCGCCCCACTGCACCAGCGCACCTTCGCGCCCCAGCAGGTAGAAAGCGACGAAGCCTCCTACCGCCAGGACGATGGCGGCAGCGAGCTTGGCCTTGTCGGCACCCGTGCTGACAGTTTCGATTTGAGTTGCGGCCATGTTCGGCGAATTCCTGCGGCCTCTCGGCCTCGTTGCCGGCGCTCTCTCGTAACGCCGAAGCCCGCCGGGGGCGGCGGGCTTGTTTGCTCATTCCGCCACGCGGCGGAAACCACCCTCAGGTGGCAGGGGCAGTAGGAATCGAACCTACAACCTTCGGTTTTGGAGACCGACGCTCTGCCAATTGAGCTATACCCCTAGGCACGGATCCTTATTCGATGATCTTGGCCACCACGCCGGCGCCCACGGTGCGGCCGCCCTCGCGGATGGCGAAGCGCAGACCCTCTTCCATGGCGATCGGCGCGATCAGCTTCA
>NZ_JBIQNC010000275.1:0-5424 GCF_044462705.1 Xenophilus sp. | reverse complement strand
GCACCAGCATCGTCGGGTCGCGCCACAGGCTCCACAGCTCCTTGATGCCGAGGCGGCAGGTGTTGGCCAGGAAGCGGCGCATCGTTCACCGCTCCTGCTTGCGCAGCAGTGCGATGGCGGCGCCCACGATCAGCGGCACGGCGACCAGCATGGGCACCAGCGACGCGCCCAGGTCGCCGAAGTGCAGGGCCTTGTTGAACACGCCGCGGCTGACGTCGATCATGTGCGTGGCCGGGTACACCTCGCCCAGCAGCCGCGCGCCGCCCTGCAGCGAGGAGACCGGGTCGGTCACCCCCGAGAACTGCACGGTGGGGATCATCGTGCCGATCATGGCGAAGAACATGGCCGCGATCTGGCTTCGGGTGATGCTCGAGGCCAGCAGGCCCATGCCGGTGGCGCAGAAGCTGAAGACCAGCGCGGCCAGCAGCAACGTGGCGAAGCTGCCCTTGACCGGCACGCCGAAGACGGTCACCGACAGCAGCGTCATCAGCAGGAAGTTGAGCAGGGCCAGCGCCACGTAGGGAAGCTGCTTGCCCAGCAGGAACTCCGTGCGCGTGACGGGCGTGACGTACAGGTTGATGATGGAGCCGGTCTCCTTCTCGCGCACCACGGCCAGCGCCGTCAGCATGGCCGGCAGCATCAGCAGCAGCATGGGCACGACGGCGGGCACCATGGCGGGCAGGCTCTTCACGTCGGGGTTGTAGCGAAAGCGCGTCTCGATGCCGGCCAGCCCCGCCGCCGCGCCGCCCGTGCGCGCGGCCGCCTGCTCCGCCAGCCAGTGCTGGTGGATGCCCTGCACGTAGCCCTTCACCGTCTCGGCCCGCTGCGGCATGGCGCCGTCGATCCAGGCGCCGATCTCCACCGGGCGGCCGCGCAGCACGTCGCGGCCGAAGCCGGGCGGGATCTCCAGCGCCAGGTTCAGCTCGCCGCTGGTCATGCGGCGGTCCAGCTCGGCGTAGTCGGCGATCGGCGGGCGCTCGACGAAGTAGCGCGAGCCGGCCAGGCTCAGTGCGTAGTTCTGGCTCAGGGTGGACTGGTCGCGGTCGAGCACGGCGTAGCGCAGGTCGTCCACGTCCATGCTGATGCCGAAGCCCATCACGAACATCAGGATGGCCGAGCCGGCCAGCGCGAGCGTCGCGCGCACGGGGTCGCGCTGCAGCTCCAGCGATTCGCGCCACAGGTAGCTGAAGAGGCGCCGCAGGCTGAAGCGGCGCGGGCGGGCAGGGGCGGTCGCCGCGCCCGCCGGGACCGATGCCAGACCGGCTGCCGGCGCGCCGCCGCCGGCCTCGGCCAGGTAGCCGATGAACGCCTCCTCCAGCGTCTTCGCGCCGCGCCGGGCGACCAGCGCCGCGGGCGCATCGCTGTCGAGCACCCGGCCGGCGTGCATCATCGACATGCGGTCGCAGCGCTCGGCCTCGTTCATGAAGTGGGTCGAGATGAAGATCGTGACCCTGTCGCGGCGCGACAGCTCGACCAGCAGTCGCCAGAAGGCGTCGCGCGCGACCGGGTCCACGCCCGAGGTCGGCTCGTCCAGGATCAGCAGCTCCGGCTTGTGCACCATGGCCACCGCCAGCGACAGGCGCTGGCGCATGCCCAGCGGCAGGCGCTCGGGCAGGCTGTCCTGCACCTCGGCCAGGCCGAAGCGCTGCTCCATCTCGGCCACGCGCCGGGGAATCTCCGCTTCGGGCACCTGGAACAGGCGCGCGTGCAGCTCCAGGTTCTGCCGCACCGTCAGCTCGCCGTACAGCGAGAAGGCCTGCGACATGTAGCCCACGCGGCGGCGGGTCTCGATGTCCCGCGGATCGATCTCGTGGCCGAACAGCCAGGCCCGCCCCTCGCTGGCCTCCAGCAGGCCGGTGAGCATCTTCATCGTCGTGGTCTTGCCGCAGCCGTTGGAGCCGAGGAAGCCGAAGATCTCGCCGCGCCGGATGCGGAAGGAGACGTGGTCCACCGCGACGAAGTCGCCGAAGCGCATGGTCAGGCCCTGCGCCTCGATGGCGATGTCGTCCTCCGAGGCCTGCAGCGGCGGGATCTCGACCGGCGCATGGCCGCGCTTCTTCTCGTCGGGCAGCAGGGCGATGAAGGCCGCCTCCAGCGAGTCGCAGCCGGTGCGCGAGAGCAGCTCGGACGGCGTGCCGGTGGCCAGCACCTGCCCGCCGTCCATCGCCACCAGCCAGTCGAAGCGCCGGGCCTCGTCCATGTAGGCGGTGGCGACGATCACGCTCATGCCGGGCCGCCCGTCGCGGATGCGCGCGATCAGCTCCCAGAACTGCGCGCGGGCCAGCGGGTCGACGCCGGTGGTCGGCTCGTCCAGCACCAGCAGGTCGGGGTCGTGGATCAGCGCGCAGCACAGGCCGAGCTTCTGCTTCATGCCGCCCGAGAGCTTGCCGGCCGGGCGGGCGAGGAAGCCGCGCAGGCCCGTGGCGTCCGTCAGCGCGTCGATGCGCCGGCGCCGCTCGGCGGCGTCGTGGCCGAACAGGCGCGCGAAGAACTGCAGGTTCTCCTCCACCGACAGCGTGGGGTAGAGGTTGCGGCCCAGCCCCTGGGGCATGTAGGCGATGCGCGGGCAGGCCGCGTCCCGGTGCCGCCGGCTGGCCATGCTGCCGCCCAGCACATGGACGCTGCCCTCCTGCACGGCGCGGGCGCCGGCCACCAGCGACAGCAGGCTGGACTTGCCCACGCCGTCCGGCCCGATCAGCCCCACCATGCGGCCGGACGGGATGTCCAGCGTGATGCCCGCCAGCGCCTGCACCTTCCCGTAGCGCAGCCGCACCTGCTCCAGGCGGACCGCCGCCTCGGGAGCGCGCGGCGCCGGCTGCGTCATTGCGGGACCCGCAGCGCCAGGCGGGCAGGCCATTCGCGCGAGGGATCGAGTCGCACCCAGGCCTCGCCGGGCAGGCCGGTCTTGACGTGCTCGAGATGCTTGCGCAGCAGCTCGCGGTCGATCTGCGCGCGCACGCGGAACATCAGCTTCTGGCGCTCGCTGGCGGTCTCGACCGTCTTGGGCGTGAACTGCGCGGCGCTGGCGATGAAGGAGATCCGCGCCGGGATGACGTAGTCCGGCGCGGCGTCCAGCACGATGCGCGCCTCGGCGCCCAGCGCCAGCCGGCCGGCCGCCTCGGTGGGCAGGAAGAAGGTCATGTAGACGTCCGACAGGTCGATCAGGTTCAGCACCCGGCCGCCCGCGGCCAGCACCTCGCCGGGCTGCACCACGCGGAACTGCACGCGGCCGTCGCGCGGTGCCTTGAGCTGGCTGTCGTCGATCTCGGCCTGGATGCGCTCCAGGGTCGCCTCGACGGCTTCTACCTGCGACTGCGCGCTGACCACCTGCGCCTGTGCCGCGGTGATGGCCGCGTCGGCCGAGGCGGCCTGCGCCCGCGCCGCGGCGAGCGCCGCCTCGGCGCCGAAGGCATGGGCCCGGTCGTCGTCCAGGGTCTGCAGGGCGGTGGCGCCCGCCTTGGCCAGGGTCTCGGAGCGCGCCAGCCGGCGCCGGGCGGCGTCCAGGTCGGCCTCGGCCCGGCGCACCTGGGCCACGAGGGCCGCCTTGTCGCTGCGGCGCATCGCCGTCTGCGCCTGGGCGCTGGCCACGGCGTTGACGGCCTGGTGGCGCTGGGCCCGGGCCTCGCGCAGCTGCGCCTCCAGCGTCTGCACCTGCATGGCGGCCAGCACCTGGCCGGCCTTCACGAAGGCGCCTTCATCGACCAGGATGTTGTCGACCCGGCCGGCCAGCTTGGTGGCGACGTCGATCTCGGTCGCCTCGATCCGGCCGTTGCTGCTAAGGAAGGCGCCGTCGTTCCCGTTGGCGACATGCCGCTGCCACGCATACCACCCGGCGGCGGCCAGCGCGAGGAGGGCGAGGGCGGCGATGAGCCTGCTCTTGGGGGGGATGGTCATGAGGACGCGATGGGCGATGGATGCTCCGGATGAAGGAGATCGTCGCGGATTGCGTCCGGCGCGAATTGACGTGTGTCAATTGCTGGCCATTGACCTGGGCGTGCGGCTGCCGGCAGGCGTGCCGGTGGTGACGGAGGGGGAGGTGCGCCTTGGGCGCGGGGAGCGAGGCCGTGGCCTCAGGCTCTCATGGGAGCGATGGAGCGGGTGAAGGGAATCGAACCCTCGTATGAAGCTTGGGAAGCTGCCGTTCTACCATTGAACTACACCCGCAGCGGCGCGGATTCTAGCGGCTTGGCCGGCACACCTTCTCAACGCAGGAACACCCGCTGCATGAAGTGCTCGATCGGCACCTGCAGCGCGTTTTCCACGCGCGGCGGCAGGTCGAGCGGGCGCATCAGCATCTTCAGCGTCGAGCCGGGGTGGAGGTTGCGGCTGACGACGCGGCTGACGCGGCTGCCCAGGGCGCGCAGCCAGGCGCGGTCGGCCGCCTGCGCGGGGTGGCGGCTGCGGGCGATGTGCCGCAGCGCGCAGTCGGCGTCCTCGCTCTTGAGTTCCCAGGTGCGCCGCGCCACGGTGCCGAACACGCGTGCGCGGCCCACCTGCTCCTGGTCGCGGTAGCGGCGGAAGTAGCGGTAGAAGTGCTTGTAGTGGCTGACCTCGTCGGCCGCGATGCGCGAGGCCAGGTCGACGAACACGGGCTCGGTGGTGGCGCGGGCCAGGGCGCGGTAGTAGGTGGCGGTGCCGGTCTCGACCACGCAGCGCGCCGACATCTCCAGGGCGCGGCTGGGCGCCAGCAGCTCGACCTTGCAGTAGGTGGCGTACTCCTCCAGGAAGCTGCGGTACGCCGGCTCCCAGTCGAACTCGGGCCAGGCGTGCTCCACGTAGGCGCGCAGGGCGCGGCCGTGCTGCAGCTCCTCGGGCTCCCAGTGCTCGCGCAGCCACTGCGTCACTTCCTCGTCGCCCTCGAAGTAGTCGATCAGGTTGCGGGTGTACAGGTCCGAGCCGCTCTCGATGAACGAGGCCGAGCAAGCCAGGTAGAACAGTGTCTCGTCCTCGCGCACCACGTCCAGCGCGATACGCGAGAAGTCCAGGTCGTCGATGGTCCAGTGCGCGGCCGCGGTGGCGGTCATGCCAGCTCCTTTTCTTGTCGTGTGCGATGGTGCAGTGCGGCACCCCGAGGCCATTCTGCAAGTCCTGCACGCCTTCGAGAAGGCGGCGGTAACCTGTGCTAACGCTTTCGGCTCCCCTTCGCATGCCTGCCGCCACGGATTCCCGCCCGCCCGCGCTGTTCGTCGGCCTGTTCCCGGACGGCAAGGCCCTGCAGGCCATCGAGGCGCACCGCGCCGCCTGGTGGTGGACCCGGCCCGCCGCAAGGCGGCAGCCGCGGGCGCACCGCCTGCACCTGACGCTGGCGCACCTTGGGCCGCGGGACGATTCGGCGATCGACGGCCTGCGCGGCGCGCTGCAAAGCGTGCGGATGGAGCCCTTCGACCTACACCTGGACCGCGCGGAAGTCTGGACGCGCAACGG
>NZ_JBIQNC010000274.1:0-5429 GCF_044462705.1 Xenophilus sp. | reverse complement strand
TGGGCCCGCCGGCGGCGAACGGCACCACGAAGGTGATGGGCTTGCCGTCGGGGAAGGTCTGCGCCTGCGCGCCGAAGGCGGACAGGGCGAGGGCGGCGGTCAGGGGAAGGAGGCGGATCGGGGACATGGAAGGAATGGCTCCAGGTTTCAGGGAAGAACGATGGACGGGCTTCACGGCGCGCGCGGCGGCACGCGGTGCTCGATCGGCTGCGGCCGCCAGGCCGGCTGCAGGTGGCAGCCGCTGGCGCTCTCGCCGGTGAAGCGCGGGACCTGCGCCGCGCAGCGCTGCGCGAGGCTGTCGGGCGTGGGCTTCTCGCCGCGGTCGATCCAGTCGAGCATCGCGTCGAACAGCGCCGGGTATTCGGGATCGCTCAGGTAGCTGTGGCTGCGTTCGTTCGAGAACGCCTGCACCAGCCGGTCGGCGGTGCCGGCGGCCTCGCGGATGCGGCGGTAGCTGTCCTCCAGCTCGACGAAGGCGGTGGGGTCGTCGATGGCGTGCAGCGTGACCGTGGGCAGCGCGGTGCGCCCGGTGGGCAGGCTGTCGGCCGCGAGCGCGCCCTGCGCCTGCGGATCGGCCGCGTAGCGGGCCACGCCGGCGTTGAGCGCGGCGGCCTCCTCCGGCGCCGCGGCGTAGGTCACGCCCACGTTGCCGAAGGGATTGCGCCCGCCCAGGCGCTTCTGCACCACATCCTGGAACAGCCAGGTGCCCCAGTTCAGGTGCGCGACCAGCGTCCGCTCGGGGATGCGCACCGCGGTGAGGATGGTCTTCAACCGCGCGGCCTGCTCCGGCGTGCGCTGCGCCGCCGGCAGACCCACGCCGGTGCAGGCGCGCACGCGCTCGGCGAGTTCCTTGCGCGTGAGCGTCGAGTCCGGCGGCAGGCCCTGCCACAGCGGGTACTGCGGCTCGTCCGCGGCCGGGTGGTTGCGGCACACGTACTGGTAGACCACGCGCAGGTCGAGCCGGAAGTCGTAGGCCGTGTTGCCGCCGCCGAGCACGCCGCTGGTGAGCACCAGGCCGTCGTAGGGGCCCTTCACGCCGCCGGCGGGCGCGTACAGCTCGGCCGCCTTGGCCGCGACGCCCGCACCGTAGCTCTGGCCGTGCAGCAGCGTGCGCCGCGGCGTGCCGAAGTGCGCCACGAAGATGCGCCGCAGCCGCTCGGTGTCCTCGGCGGCCATGGTCACGCCGTAGCCGCCGCGCCGGTAGGTGGAGCCGGCCCAGGCGTAGCCGGCCTTCACCGTCACGGCCCAGCGCTGCAGGTCCTCCTCGCTGCGCTGCGGGCGCGGCGGCCCGGTCTCGGGCCCGCCGTGCGCGTGCATCACCAGCACGCGGTTCCAGTCCTTCGGGACGGCGATCCAGTAGAAGGCGCCCTGCCCGTCCGCGCCGGTGTAGCAGCGCGCGTCGGCCGGCACCGCGGCCGGGCAGGTGGCCGGCCGTGGCGCGGAAGGCGCGGCGGTTCGCGCCGCGGCGGGCAGGGCGAGTCCCGCGGCCGCGAGGGCCGCGGCGAATGCAAGTCTGCGAGGCTGGGTCATCAGTGACGTACTCCGATTTCCAGTGCCGCGTTCGCGCCGGGGTCGGACACGAAGCCGAGGACACCGCTGTTGTAGATGAGGTGGCCGGGCCGGCCGGCGTCGGCCTGCGCCACGCCGGGCGCCGGCACGTCGTAGCTCAGCGACGCCGTCGCGCTGCCGAGCTGCAGGCTGCTGCCGGCGACGGCAGCCTCGCGCTGCTCGCCGTTCACGGCGGCCACGACATAGGCGCCGTCGGCCGTGCCGGCGATGAGGCTCTGCTGTTCCGCGACGAGGCGCATGCCGGTGGTGCCGCCCGGGTCGCGCACCAGGTGCAGCGGCACCGGCTCGCCGTTGACCAGGCCGATCACCATCGAGCCGGTCAGCGTGCCGCCGGTGGTGGTGGCGCTGCCGGTCGGCGAGGTGGTGAACAGGTCGAAGGCGCCGCGGGCGGTGTTGTAGGTGATGTAGCCCTTCTCGGTCTGCGTGCAGTCGGCGTCGTACACCATGAAGCCCGTGCCGCCGGGATCGCGGCAGTACTGGAAGGTGCCTGCGTTGCGCAGCCGGCCCGCTGCCGCGTAGGCCGCCGTGCCGCCGGCGTCCTGCTGCACGCCCACCGCGTTGAAGATGTGCGCCACCGGGTTGAACACGGTCGGCGAAGCGGCGTTCTCGAAGGTGTTCTGGAAGGCCAGCAGGGGCGCGAAGCCGCCGCCGGCGGCCGCGCTCACCCCGCCCAGCAGCACGCCGCCGGGCGCGAAGGTGAACAGCGCGCCGTCCTCGCCGCTGGTGTAGCTGCACTGCCCCTGCTGCGCCAGCGTGCCGCTGCGCTGCGTGCCGGCGGCGCGCTGCGCGCTGGCCTCGATGGTCACGGTGTAGGCCAGGGTCGCGGGGTCGATCTGCACGCGCAGTTCCTCGCCGGCCGTGTTGCCGCCCTTGTACGTGGCGGGCGAGGCGGGCAGGCTCGGGCAGGCCAGCGGATCGCCCACCTCGGTCACGCAGGCGTAGTTGACGGCCGCGTCGAGGCTGCCGCTGCCGCGGTACTTCGGCCAGGCCGGGAAGCGGCACAGCGGGCGCGTGCGGCCGAAGCTGCCGGCCACGGTGTCCATCGCCACCGGCGTGGCGGGCGCCAGGCCCTGCTCCACCCAGGCCTCCAGCGCGGCCAGCGAGTCCCAGCCGGGGATGAACACGCCGGTGCCGTGGCCCATGCCGGGCACGGTGTAGAAGCGCACGTGCTCGTCCACCGTCGCCTGGCCCAGCGTGGAAACCACGCGCTGGTAATAGTCGATGGTGGAGTTCGGGCTGATCACCTCGTCGGCCAGGCCGTGCAGCAGGATGAGCCGGCCGCCGTGCGCGAAGAAGGGCGCGAGGTTCGGATCGCCGGCATCGGTGAGCGCCGACACCTCGGCCACGCGCGCCGTGTAGGGGCCGGGGTCGAGCGGGTCGAAGCCGAGCGTGTCGAAGTTCTCGATGCGGGTGACGAAGTGCTTCACCCACTGGTCGCCGGTGACGTACATGTTGGCGTCGGCCGAGGTGGCCGGGTTCGCCGGCGCCGGCCGCGTGCCGAGGTCGCGCGTGGTGTAGGGGCCGGCCACCAGCGCGCCTTCGAGCAGGTTGTAGCCGCCGGCGCGCGTCACGCCGTGGGCCAGCGCGTAGGCGGTGAATTCCAGCGGCGACTCGATCGCGCGCACGGTCGCGAGCTGCGCGTCCGACAGGCAGCCGTCGCCCGCGTCGGTGCCGCCGCTGCAGCGCAGCGAGGCCAGGATCTGCCCGTTGAGCTGGCGGCAGCTCTCCACGTTGCTCACGATGCCGTCGGCCGCGCCGTCCAGCCGGTCGCAGGCCTGCAGCACGGTGCGCTGCACCAGCAGCGTCTTGGCCACGTTCATCCAGCCCGCACCGCCGTTGGCGTACAGCGCGCGGCCCACCGCCACGTTCGACAGCCGCGTGCCCGTGTAGTTGAGCGCGGGCTCGTTGGCGATCACGCCGTCGTAGTCCGCCGGCCAGCGCTGGATGTAGGCCAGCGCGTCGCGCCCGCCGGTGGAGGTGCCGAGGAAGTAGGCCTTCTTCGGCGCGGTGCCGTAGTAGGCAAGCACCAGCGCCTGCGCCACGTCGCGCGTCTTCTTGAGCGTGAGGCCGCCGTAGTTGGCCAGTTGCTCGTCGTTGGCGGCGAAGCGGCCGTCGGTGATGCTGCCGGACTGATGGCCCGAATCGTCGCCGTAGGTGGCGTAGCCGAGCGCCAGCGGCGCGGGCTTGCCGGGCGGGCCGAAGCGCAGCGGCTCGGTGCCGTCGATGAGCCGGCCGTTGAAGCCGCCGCCGCCGAAGTGGATGGTCTTGCCGTTCCACTGCGCGGGCAGGTTGAGCGCGAACTGGATCGACTGCGCGGCCGGGTCCACCGACTGGATCGTGCCGCGCACACGGCAGTAGGCGCCCAGCAGGTTGGCCGGGTCGTCGACGGCCACCGGCTCGGCGCTCGTCACCGTGGCGCCCTGCGTCGGCAGGCCGATCGCGGACGGCGGCAGCGTGCGGCCGGCCAGCGACGCGCAGCTCACCACCGGCGGCGGGGGCGGCGGCGGGCCGACGGGCGGCTCGCCGTCGTCGCCGCCGCCCGGGCCGGGCTCCGCGCCCGGGCCCGCCGCCGGCGGCAGCGCGGGGAAGAAGGCGGTTCCGCCGCCCCCTCCGCCGCCGCATCCGGCGAGCCACAGGCACAGGCCCAGCGCGGCGCCGCCGGCGCGCAGCAGGGAAAGGGGATGAAGGGTGGCGTGGGAGCGCGCACGGCGCATGGTGTCTGTCTCCGGTATCGCGGCTGGCAGCCGCTCGTTGTGGAAGGGTCCGCGGGGGCGCACGATAGGAGCGGGGTGACATAGGGTCAAATAAAATAATCGGCCACTTTCGATATGAAAAAAGTATGGAGATAAGGGCGCTGCGCTACTTCCTGGCCGTCGCGCAGACGGGCCACATGACGCGCGCCGCCGAGCGGCTGGGCATCCAGCAGCCGCCGCTGAGCGTGCAGATCAAGGCACTGGAGCGCGAGCTGGGCATGGTGCTGTTCCGGCGCCATCCGCGCGGCGTGGCGCTGACCGATGCGGGGCGCGCCTTCCTCGGCGAGGCGCAGCGCCTGCTGCACGACATGGAGGCGATGCGTGAGCGCATGGCGCGCGTGGCGCGCGGCCAGGCCGGCATGCTGGCGGTGGGCTTCACCAGCTCGGCCGCGGCGCACCGCTTCATGCCGGAGGCGCTGCGCGCCTTCCGCCGCACGCACCCCGACGTGGAGCTGCGCATCAGCGAGAACAACGCCGCCGAGATCACCGCCGCGCTGGCCGCCGGCCGGCTGCACTGCGGCCTGCTGCGCATGCCGGTGGCCGCGCCGCCGGGGCTGGTGTTCGAGACGCTGCTGCGCGAGCCGGTGCTCGCCGCCACGCCCAGCGACCACCGCTTCGCCGCGCCCGGGCGCTCGCGCCGGGCGCTGCCGCTGGCGCGGCTGTGCGAGGAGCCGCTGATCCTCGTGCGCAGGCCCGGCGCGCCGGGGCTGTACGCCGAGCTGCTGGCGCTGTGCCATGCGCGCGGCCTGCGCCCGCGCGTGGTGGCCGAGGTCGAACGCATGATGACCAACCTGAACCTCGTGGCCGCCGGCGTGGGGCTGTCGGTGGTGCCGGCCTCGATGGCGGGCGTGCACGCGCACGCCATCGCCTACCTGCCGCTGGCCGACGGCGGCGCGCTCGATGCGCCGCTCACGCTGGCCTCCCGCGCCGAGGAGGACAACCTGCCGGCGCAGCGCTTCGCCGGGCTGCTGCGCGAGCTGGCCGCGCGCGAGGTGCGCCGATGACGGCGGGGCCCGCGCGCCTGCCGCGCCGCAGCTTCGCCGCGGCACTGGCGGCGGCCGCGGCCTGCCCGGGCGCATGGACGCACGCGGCGGACGCGTCCGGCGA
>NZ_JBIQNC010000273.1:0-5432 GCF_044462705.1 Xenophilus sp. | reverse complement strand
AGCGGCACGGCGGGGGTGAAGGCCAGCGTGTAGCCGTCGGCGCGTGCGCCGGCGACCGCGTTCAGGCCGATGGTGCCGGCGGCGCCGTCGCGGTTGGCGACGGCGATGGGCTGGCCGAGCTGCGCCGACATGGCCTCCGCCAGGTTGCGGGCGTTCAGGTCGAGCCCGCCGCCGGCGGCGAAGGGCACCACCATCTGGATGGGGCGCGAGGGATAGTCCTGGGCCGCGCTGCCCAGGCAGAAGGCGGCCAGCATCAGGCCGAGGAGGTGCGGCCTGGCGCCGCGCAGGAAATCATGCATGGTTGTCCTTTGAAGAAAAGAGCGGCGGCCGCTGCTCAGCGCGCCGGCAGGCTCGTGCCCTGGAAGGCGGCGAGCTGCCAGGCGCCGGCGCGCCGCAGCCACACGGCCAGGTAGCAGGTGGCGATCTCGCGCTGCACGTCGACGCGCTGCACCAGCGCCCGCATCTCGCCCGAGACGATGGCGGCGTCCGCGGTGCGGGTCACGGCCAGCGCGAAGGCGAGCTGCCGGTACACGGTCTGGCCCGAGGCCAGCAGCTTCAGCAGGCTGCCCTGCGACTCGACGCCGCCGGTGGAGTGGACGTAGCGCAGGTCAGGCGCGAGCAGCGTGCGCAGGGTCTCGACGTCGTCGGCGAGCATGGCTGCGCGGCGGCGCTCCTCGAGCGCCAGGATCTCGGCGGCCTCGCCCACCGCTCACTCGTCGCGGATGCCGTTGCGCAGCACGCCGACGGCGTCGACCTCGATCTCGCACACGTCGCCCGGCTTCATGAAGACCTGCGGGTTGCGCTTGTTGCCCACGCCGCCGGGGGTGCCGGTGACGATCACGTCGCCCGGCTCCAGCGGGATGAAGGCCGAGATGTAGGCGATCTGGCGCGGGATGCTGTGCACCATCATGTCGGTGGTGGCACGCTGCATCTCCTGGCCATTGAGGCGCGTGATCAGCGTCATCTTCTGGTCCGGCGCGATCTCGTCGGCCGTGACCATCCACGGGCCGAAGGCGCCGGTCTTCCAGAAGTTCTTGCCCGGGATCCACTGCGAGGTGTGGAGCTGCCAGTCGCGCACGCTGCCGTCGTTGTAGCAGCTGTAGCCCGCGATGTGCGACCAGGCATCCGCCTCGGCGATGTGGCGGCCGCCCTTGCCGATGACGACCGCGATCTCGCCCTCGTAGTCCAGGCGCTCGGACACGCGCGGACGCACGATGTCCTCGCCGTGCGCGAGCTGCGAATCGGCCACGCGCAGGAAGATCACCGGCTTCTCGGTCACTTCCTTGCCGGTCTCGCGGATGTGCTCGCCGTAGTTCAGGCCGATGCAGAAGATCTTGCCGGGGTTGGGCACCACCGGCAGCAGCTTCACGTCGGCCAGCGCCAGCGCGGGTGCCGGCGTGGCGGCGACCTGGGCGGCGGCCTCCTGCACGAGGCCGGCGGCGATCAGGGCCTTGAGGTCGGGCGCGCGCGCGCCGAAGGCTTCGCGCAGGTCGACCACGCGGTCGCCGACGACGGCGCCGTAGCTGTCCTGGCCGCCGTGCTGGTAGCTGATGAGTTTCATGGGGTTCCTTCAGTGAACGGGAGGGAGGGTGGATGGATCTAGGCCAGCCGACCTCCGATGCGCGTGGCGGCCTCGGTGATCAGCTTGGCCAGCTTCTCAAGGTCGACGATCGCCAGGCGCGAGGTCTCGAACACGAGGGAGATGGCGGCCCAGGCGCCGCCGTCGGGTTTCAGGATGGGCGCGGCCACCGCCGACAGGTGCGGCTCCAGCTCGCCGCGCGAGACGTAGTAGCCCGCCTTGCGGATGCCCGCGTAGTAGCGCCGGAAGCCCGCCCAGTCGGCCGGCAGGCCGCAGCGCACCAGCTCCGCATGGCGCGCCTCGAACAGCTTCTTGAGCTGCGCCGAGCCGAAGGTCGACAGCAGCACCTTGGGCGCGCCGCCCAGGAACAGCGGCCGCGGACGGCCGCGCCCATAGGACAGCGCCGCCGGGGCGCCGCCCATCTCGCGATGGGTGTCGAGCACCTGCTGGCCGAACAGGCCGGTGACCACGCAGTCGAAGCCGGTGGCCTGCACCAGCTCGCGCAGGATGGGCACGCCCACCCGCAGCACCGGGTCGGCCCGGCGGATGTAGTGGTCCAGCAGGATGATGCGCGGGCCCAGCGCGTAGTGCGACTCCTCCACCCGCTGCAGCAGCCCCGCCTGCAGCAGCAGCCGCACGTAGCGGTAGCTGGTGGGCAGCGAGACGTCCAGCGCCTGGGCGATATCCTCCGCGGTGCGCGTGAGATGGGTGTCGTCGAACAGGTCGAGCACCCCCAGCATGCGCTCCAGGCTGGACGTTGATGTTTCCGACACGGCAGGCCCCCAGTGAATGCTTCTTCATGGCGCGACGGGAAGGTATTGCGAGATGCGATCCAGATCAGGCCCCGAGCGCGCGACGCCGACGATATATCGGTCGGGCCGCAGTATCACGGCACGGGCGTCGTGCGCCTGCAGCCAGGCGTCGATCTGCGGATCGGGGCGGTCGATGACGATGGCGTCGCAGCGCTGCCAGCGCTGCGCGGTGGCGGGCGCGGCGGCGCGCAGCGCGTCGGCGCGGCCGATCACCGCGCTGCGCCGGCCCAGCAGGTCGTCCAGCAGGCGGCCGTCCTGCAGGCGCGGCTGCGGGAAGGGCCGGCCGGCCAGCCCGGGCGCTTCGGGATCGAAGGCGCCCGCGCCCAGCAGTTGCGGCGGCAGCTCGAAGACCTCGGGCCGGCCGGCCCGGAAGCGCGCATCGCGCTCGGCGGCCAGCGCCGGGTCGGTGGTCTGGATGATGTTGCCCAGGCGCACCGCCAGTTCGATCAGCGCGCGCACGTGCGGCTTGCGTTCGGACTCGTAGGTGTCCAGCAGCGCCTGCGGCGCGCGCCCGGCGAGCACGGCGTCCAGCTTCCAGGCCAGGTTGGACGCGTCGCGGATGCCGGCGCACATGCCCTGCCCCAGGAAGGGCGGCGTCTGGTGGCAGGCGTCGCCGGCCAGGAACAGCCGACCCTGCCGCCAGCCCTCGGCGATCACCGAGTGGAAGGTGTAGATGGCCGCGCGCTCCAGCCGCGCCTGCTCCGGGCGCACCCAGGGCGCGACCAGCTTCCACAGCGCTTCGGGCTGCACCATCGCCTCGCGGTCGTCGTCGGGCAGCACCATGATCTCCCAGCGCCGGCGCGCGCCCACGACGTTGCAGTAGGTCATGGGCCGGCGCGGGTCGCAGTGCTGCACGGTGTGGTCCGGCAGGTCCACCGGCTGCTGCAGCACCACGTCGAACACCAGCCAGGGCTGGCGCAGGCCCAGGTCGACCATCGGGCTGCCGATGTGCTGGCGGATGGGCGAGCGGGCGCCGTCGCAGCCCACCACGTAGCGGGCGCGGGCACGGTGCACGGTGCCGTCCTCGGCCGAGCGGTAGCTCAGGGTGGCGGCCTCGGCGTCCTGCGCCACGGCGGTCAGCTCATGCCGCAGCAGCACCCGCACCTGCGGGAAGCGCGCCAGGCCCTCGCGCAGCACCGCCTCCAGTTGCGGCTGGTGGAAGTAGTAGTTGTTGGCGCAGCCGTGCGGTCCCAGCGCGGCCGAGCCGCCGCGGATGAGCATCGTCTCGCCGGCGCCGTTGACGAAGTGCATGCCCTGGGTGCCCGGGCGCGAGATCGCCAGCACCTGCTCGCGCAGCCCGGCAGCCTGGAAGATGCGCAGCACCTCGCCGTCGAAGTGGATCGCCCGGGGCAGCGGGAAGATGCCCGCCTCCTTCTCGATCACCAGCACCGCGCGGCCGGCGGCGCCCAGCAGGTTGGCCAGCGTGGCGCCGGTGGGCCCCAGGCCCACGATGGCCACGTCGTACACCGGCGCGGCCTCAGCCATGCCGGTCTTCCTGCATGCGGCGCGCGACCTCGGCCCGCCACTGCGCGCGGCTCATGAACTTGGGGAAGCGCCTGGCGATGGCCTCGGCCTGCGCCAGGATGGCCTCGTCCGGCTGGGCCAGGTCGATCGGCTCGCGCAGCGGCTGGTCGCAATACCAGGGCGTGTCCATGAACAGCTCCAGCCGGTTGCCTTCGGGGTCGCGGCAGTAGACCGACACGGCGTTGCCGTGCGTCACCGGATGCATGTCGGTCGCGCCCTCGGCCAGCAGCCGGTCGTGGAAGCGGCGCAGCGCCGCCAGGTCGGGCACGCGGAAGGAGATCTGGTTGACCACGTTGAAGGCCATGTCCGCCGGCCGGCCGGTGGCCAGCACCAGCTGGTGGTGCTCGTCCGGATCGCGGCTGAGGAACACCAGTTGCACCGCGCCCAGGTCGCCGGCGTCGGTCTGCGTGAAGCGCAGCGCCTGCTTGTAGAAGCGCGCCATGCGCGGCAGGTCGGTGACGTACAGGCCGATGTGGCTGAACTGCAGGTCGGAAGGGGAAGTGCCTTGCATCAGATTGTCTCCATTCGAGAACGATCGAACATCCATGATTCGACGATGGATGAATAATATTTATTTTCTCGTATTTTGACAATACAAAGTGTTTTTGTATGATCCAGCGCCGTGCAAGTGGCACGGATTCGCAGATGGAGACACTCATGACCCGACCCAACAAGCCCCCGACCCGCCGGGTCCTGCTGGCCCTGGCGGCCGCAGGGCTGGCCCTGGCCGCCGGCGGCGCCGCCGCGCAGGCCGACTACCCCAGCAAGGCGGTGCGCATCATTGCCCCCTTCCCTGCCGGCAGCGGGCCGGACGCCAACGCCCGCGAACTGGCGGCCGAACTCACCAGGATCCTGGGCCAGTCCTTCTACGTGGAGAACCGCCCCGGCGCTTCGAACATCATCGGCACGGACGTCGCCGCCAAGGCCCCCAACGACGGCTACTCGCTGTACATCGGCACCACGAGCTCGCTCTCGGTGGTGCCGCACCTGTACGGCAAGCTGCCCTTCAACGCCGAGCGCGACTTCGCTCCCATCAGCCTGATGGGCGTGCTCAACACGGGCCTCATCGCCACCCCCGGCGTCCAGGCCCGGGACGCGAAGGAGCTGATCGCCCAGCTCAAGGCCAGGCCGGAGTCCGTCTCGGTCGCCACGCAGGGCATCGGCAGCTACTCGCACCTGTCCGCCGTGTGGTTCAACAACGCGGCGGGCGTGAAGTCCAACCTCATCCCCTACAACAGCAACAGCCCCTATGCGGACCTGCTGGCCGGCCAGATCCAGCTCATGTACGACGGGCTGCCCGCCGCGGCGTCGAACGTGCAGGCCGGCAAGCTCAAGCTGCTGGGCATCACGGGCAAGGAGCGCCACCCCAGCTTCCCCAACGTGCCCACCTTCGCCGAGCAGGGCCTGCCCGACTACACGCCCATCGCCTGGCAGGGCCTGCTGGCGCCGGCCGGCACCCCGCCCGCCATCCTCGACAAGCTGAGCGCGGCGATGGGCAAGGTCTGCCAGTCGAAGGA
>NZ_JBIQNC010000272.1:0-5435 GCF_044462705.1 Xenophilus sp. | reverse complement strand
GACCGCAACGGCCTGCGCCCCTCGCGCTACTGCGTGACCGACGACGACCTGGTCATCATGGCCTCCGAGTCCGGCGTGCTGCCGGTGCCCGAGGCCAAGATCGTGCGCAAGTGGCGCCTGCAGCCGGGCAAGATGTTCCTGATCGACCTCGACCAGGGCCGCATGATCGACGACGAGGAAGTCAAGGCGACGCTGGCCCACAGCAAGCCCTACAAGCAGTGGATCGAGAACCTGCGCATCCGCCTGGACGACGTGGAGCCGAACGCCAGCGACATCCCGGTGTCCGAGCCGGGCACGCTGCTGGACCGCCAGCAGGCCTTCGGCATGACGCAGGAGGACATCCGCTTCCTGATGGCGCCGATGGCCACCAACGGCGAGGAGGGCATCGGCTCGATGGGCAACGACAGCCCGCTGGCCGTGCTCTCGGGCAAGAACAAGCCGCTGTACAACTACTTCAAGCAGCTGTTCGCGCAGGTGACCAACCCGCCGATCGACCCGATCCGCGAGGCGATCGTGATGTCGCTGGTGTCCTTCATCGGCCCCAAGCCCAACCTGCTGGACATCAACCAGGTCAACCCGCCGATGCGCCTGGAGGTGAGCCAGCCCATCCTGGACTTCCAGGACATGGGCAAGCTGCGCGAGATCGAGACGCACACGCAGGGCAAGTTCAAGAGCTACACGCTGGACATCACCTACCCGCTGGCCTGGGGCCACGAGGGGGTGGAGGCCAAGCTCGCGTCGCTGTGCGCCGAGGCGGTGGACGCCATCAAGGGCGGCAGGAACATCCTGATCGTCAGCGACCGCGCGATGAGCCGCACGCAGGTCGCCATCCCGGCGCTGCTGGCGCTGTCGGCCATCCACCAGCACCTGGTGCGCGAGGGCCTGCGCACCGCGGCGGGCCTGGTGGTGGAGACGGGCACCGCGCGCGAGGTGCATCACTTCGCCGTGCTGGCCGGCTACGGCGCCGAGGCCGTGCACCCCTACCTGGCGATGGAAACCCTGGTGGCGATGCACAAGGACCTGCCGGGCGCGCTGTCGGCCGACAAGGCCGTCTACAACTACGTCAAGGCGATCGGCAAGGGCCTGTCGAAGATCATGTCCAAGATGGGCGTGTCGACGTACATGAGCTACTGCGGCGCCCAGCTCTTCGAGGCCATCGGCCTGAACAGCGAGACGGTGGCCAAGTACTTCACCGGCACGGCCAGCCGCGTGGAAGGCATCGGCGTGTTCGAGATCGCGCAGGAAGCGATCCGCATGCACAAGGCCGCCTTCGGCGACGACCCGGTGCTCGCCAACATGCTGGACGCCGGCGGCGAATACGCCTGGCGCACCCGCGGCGAGGACCACATGTGGACGCCCGACGCCATCGCCAAGCTGCAGCACTCCACCCGCGCCAACAACTTCGGCACCTACAAGGAATACGCGCAGATCATCAACGACCAGAGCCGCCGCCACCTGACGCTGCGCGGCCTGTTCGAGTTCCGCTTCGACCCGGCGCAGGCCATCCCGGTCGATGAGGTCGAGCCGGCCTCCGAGATCGTCAAGCGCTTCGCCACCGGCGCCATGTCGCTGGGCTCGATCAGCACCGAGGCGCACTCCACGCTGGCCATCGCCATGAACCGCATCGGCGGCAAGAGCAACACCGGCGAGGGCGGCGAGGACCCGGCGCGCTACCGCAACGAGCTCAAGGGCATCCCGATCAAGCAAGGGGCCACGCTCAAGAGCGAGATCGGCGCCGAGAACGTCGAGGTGGACCTGCCGCTGAACGAGGGCGACTCGCTGCGCTCGCGCATCAAGCAGGTGGCCTCGGGCCGCTTCGGCGTCACGGCCGAGTACCTGGCCTCGGCCGACCAGGTGCAGATCAAGATGGCGCAGGGCGCCAAGCCCGGCGAGGGCGGCCAGCTGCCCGGCGGCAAGGTCACCGAGTACATCGGCAAGCAGCGCTACTCGGTGCCCGGCGTGGGCCTGATCAGCCCGCCGCCGCACCATGACATCTACTCCATCGAGGACCTGGCGCAGCTCATCCACGACCTGAAGAACGTGGCGCCGCACGCCTCCATCAGCGTCAAGCTGGTGAGCGAGGTGGGCGTGGGCACCATCGCCGCGGGCGTGGCCAAGTGCAAGAGCGACCACGTCGTGATCGCCGGCCACGACGGCGGCACCGGCGCCTCGCCCTGGTCGTCCATCAAGCACGCCGGCAGCCCCTGGGAGATCGGCCTGGCCGAGACCCAGCAGACGCTGGTGCTCAACCGCCTGCGCGGCCGCATCCGCGTGCAGGCCGACGGCCAGATGAAGACCGGCCGCGACGTCGTCATCGGCGCGCTGCTGGGCGCCGACGAGTTCGGCTTCGCCACCGCGCCACTGGTGGTCGAGGGCTGCATCATGATGCGCAAGTGCCACCTCAACACCTGCCCGGTGGGCGTGGCCACGCAGGACCCGGTGCTGCGCAAGAAGTTCGCCGGCCGGCCCGAGCACGTCGTCAACTACTTCTTCTTCGTCGCCGAGGAAGTGCGCCAGCTCATGGCACAACTGGGCATCCGCAAGTTCGACGACCTGATCGGCCGCTCCGACCTGCTGGACATGAAGAAGGGTATCGAGCACTGGAAGGCGCGCGGGCTGGACTTCTCGCGCCTGTTCGCCCAGCCGCAGGTGCCGGCCGACGTGCCGCGCTTTCACGTCGAGAACCAGGACCACGGCCTGGAGAAGAGCCTGGACCAGCGCCTGATCGAGCGCTCGCGCCCGGCCATCGACAAGGGCGAGAAGGTGCAGTTCATCGAGACGGTGCGCAACGTCAACCGCTCGGTGGGCGCGATGCTCTCGGGTGCGCTGACCAAGGTGCACCCCGAAGGCCTGCCCGACGACTCCATCCGCATCCAGCTCGAGGGCACGGGCGGCCAGTCCTTCGGCGCCTTCCTGGCGCGGGGCATCACGCTGTACCTGATCGGCGAGGCCAACGACTACACCGGCAAGGGCCTGTCGGGCGGCCGGGTGGTGGTGCGCCCCAGCCTGGATTTCCGCGGCGACGCCGTGCGCAACATCATCGTCGGCAACACGGCGCTGTACGGCGCCACCACCGGCGAGGCCTTCCTGGCCGGCGTGGCGGGCGAGCGCTTCGCGGTGCGCCTGTCGGGCGCCACCGCGGTGGTGGAGGGCACCGGCGACCACGGCTGCGAGTACATGACCGGCGGCACCGTCGCCGTGCTGGGCAAGACCGGCCGCAACTTCGCCGCCGGCATGAGCGGCGGGGTGGCCTACGTGTACGACGAGGACGGCCAGTTCGCCTCGCGCTGCAACATGGCGATGGTGACGCTGGAGAAGGTGCTCACCAGCGCCGAGCAGACGGCCACCGTGCATCGCAAGCACTGGCACGCCGGCGAGACCGACGAGGCGCAGCTGCGCCGCCTGCTGGAGTCGCACCACCGCTGGACCGGCAGCAAGCGCGCGCGCGAGCTGCTGGACGACTGGGCGCTGGCCCGCACCCGGTTCGTGAAGGTCTTCCCCAACGAGTACAAGCGCGCCCTGGCGGAGATCCACGACCGCCGCGTCGAGCTGACCAGCAGCGGCAACAACGCGCACGTCGGCCTGGAGCCGCACGCCACGCGCCCGGCCGAAGCCGCCGTCTGAACACCGAGAAAGAACAGGAACGCACGATGGGAAAGATCACCGGCTTCATGGAATACGAGCGCATCGAGGAGGGCTACAAGCCCGTCCCCGAGCGCGTGAAGCACTACAAGGAGTTCGTCGTCGGCCTCGACCAGGAGCAGGCGAAGATCCAGGGCGCGCGCTGCATGGACTGCGGCACGCCGTTCTGCAACAACGGCTGCCCGGTCAACAACATCATCCCGGACTTCAACGACCTGGTGTACCGGCAGGACTGGGCCAGCGCCATCGAGGTGCTGCACAGCACCAACAACTTCCCGGAGTTCACCGGCCGCATCTGCCCCGCGCCCTGCGAGGCGGCTTGCGTGCTGAACATCAACAACGATCCCATCGGCATCAAGTCGATCGAGCACGCCATCATCGACCGTGCCTGGGAAGAGGGCTGGGTGGTGCCGCGCCCGGCACGCCACAAGACGGGCAAGAAGGTCGCCGTGGTCGGCGCCGGCCCGGCCGGCATGGCCGCGGCGCAGCAGCTGGCGCGCGCCGGCCACGACGTGACCCTGTTCGAGAAGAACGACCGCGTCGGCGGCCTGCTGCGCTACGGCATCCCCGACTTCAAGATGGAGAAGTCGCACATCGACCGCCGCGTCGAGCAGATGAAGGCCGAGGGCGTCGTCTTCCGCACCGGCGTGGTGGTCGGCGCCGCCAAGGACCCGCTGGGCAAGGGCTCCAAGGTCACCAACCTGGCGAAGGAGATCGTCACGCCCGAGCAGCTGAAGAAGGAGTTCGACGCGGTGCTGCTGACCGGCGGCGCCGAGCAGTCGCGCGACCTGCCGGCGCCCGGCCGCGAGCTGGACGGCATCCACTTCGCCATGGAGTTCCTGCCGCAGCAGAACCGCGTCAACGCCGGCGACAAGGTCAAGGGCCAGCTGCGCGCCGACGGCAAGCACGTCATCGTGATCGGCGGCGGCGACACCGGCTCCGACTGCGTGGGCACCAGCAACCGCCACGGCGCGGCGAGCGTCACCCAGTTCGAGCTGATGCCCATGCCGCCCGAGCAGGAGAACAAGCCGCTGGTGTGGCCTTACTGGCCCTACAAGCTGCGCACCAGCTCCAGCCACGAGGAGGGCTGCGAGCGCGAGTTCGCCATCTCCACCAAGGAGTTCATCGGCGAGAAGGGCAAGGTCACGGGCCTGAAGACGGTGCAGGTGGAGTTCAAGGACGGCAGGTTCGTCGAGGTGCCCGGCACCGAGAAGACCTACAAGGCCGACCTGGTGCTGCTGGCGATGGGCTTCGTCAGCCCGGTCGCGCCGGTGCTGGACGCCTTCGGCATCGAGAAGGATGCCCGCGGCAACGCCAAGGCGACCGTGGACTTCACCGGTGGCTACGCCACGAACGTGGAGAAGGTCTTCGCGGCGGGCGACATGCGCCGCGGCCAGTCGCTGGTCGTCTGGGCGATCCGCGAGGGCCGCCAGGCCGCGCGCGCGGTGGACGAATTCCTGATGGGGTTCAGCGACCTGCCGCGCTGACGTTGCCGCCGCGGAAACGCTCTGTTCCCTTGGAGGGGGCAGGGCGGGCGCCGGCGCTTCCCTTATCATTGCCCAATGCCCAAGCCGGGATGCCACCAGGTACCCCGGCTTTTCTGTTGGAAGGAACTTTTCGCCCTTGACTGCGCCGCTGGTCGAATTCCGTGACGTGCATTTCGCGTACAGCGACCGCGCCATCCTCGATGGCGTGTCGTTCAGCGCGCCGCGCGGCAGCGTCACGGCGCTGATGGGCGCCTCCGGCGGCGGCAAGACCACGGTGCTGCGCCTGATCGGCGGCCAGGAGCGCGC
>NZ_JBIQNC010000271.1:0-5465 GCF_044462705.1 Xenophilus sp. | reverse complement strand
ACTTCTCGCGCGCGATGCGCTCGCAGGTGTCGAGCACCGCATCGAAGGTCTCGCGCGAGTGGTCGGCGAAGCGCCCGCGCTCGTTCAGCCGGTCGGCGGCGAGCCAGTCGTAGAGGAGGAAGTCCAGGGTCGGGCGAAGGGACATGGCCGGCTCGGGCAGCAGATCGACAAGCGGGCCAATGTAATGCAATCACCGGGGCGGTTCTGACTCCTTCATGACACGCAGCGTCTGGCTCGGGCGCTCGCCGAAACGGCGCCGGTACTGGTCCGCGAAATGCCCCGCGTGGAAGAAGCCGTAGCGCTCGGCGATGCGGGCCACGGCGTCGCGGCCGGCGCCCGGCCCGGCGGCCCGCAACGCCTGGCGCACGCGTTCCAGCCGCACGCTGCGCCAGTGGCCCATCGGGCTTTCGCCGGTGGCGCAGAGGAAGGCGTGCTGCAGCCCGCGCGCGCTCACGCCGAGGTGGCTGCACAACTGCGCCAGCGTCAGCGGCTCGGTGGCGTGCGCGTGCATGTACTCCTGGGCGCGGCGCACCACGCGCGGCAGCAGCGGCCGCCGGCCGGCCTCCAGCAGCGCCCGGTGGCTGTGCGGCAGCTGCAACAGCAGGGAGGAGACCAGGTACGACTCGGCCTGCCGGGCGAGCGCCGAGCCGGAGAAGGCAGGGTCGGCGTCCAGCGTGCCGCACAGGTAGCGCACGAAGGCGCCGATGCCGGCCATCGGCGCCGCGTCCATGTCCACGCCGGGCTCGAACACCAGCGGGCCGCACAGCGCGTGCTGGGCCAGTTGCTCGAACTGCTGCACCACGGCCGCCTGCGACAGCCGAACGATCAGGTGCGGGCTGTCGGCCGCCCAGTGCATGCGCAGCGGCTCGGTGGGCGACGGCAGCGAGGCCTGCCGGGTGTCGGAGCGCAGTTCCCGCCCGCCGCACCAGACCGTGGCGCCGCCGCGCAGCGGGATCTGCAGCAGGTAGAAGGTGCCCAGGTGGCCCGGGTCGATGTCGACCGCCGGACCGTACTGGACGTAGTTCAGGCTGGACGCCTCGCCCAGCCGCGCGCTGTGGTGGCGCGCGTCGAGCCGCTCGCCCGCATGGCAGGTGTTCAGCGCATGCGGGCAGAACACGCGCGCCACGCTCTCGCGCGCCTGGTCCACGTCGCGGGTGTGGAACAGGGCGTAGCGTGACAGCGGCAGGGGCGCGGTTTCGGTCAGGTCCATCGGCAGGCCGATGCTGGCGCACAGCCCGCCCATCGCGCAACGGGACTCGCCCGCAGCCGCCCCCCCGCCTGGCGGCCGGCGGCGCAAATTGCTGCGTTTTCGGGATGTCGGCCGCGTCCGGCGGATGCCGCGCCGCGGCGCCCGCTCCTATCTTTGCGCCGCATCAAGACACGACAGAAGGAGACCACAGCATGTTCAACGGTTTGTCCGGCAAGGCGGCCATCGTGACCGGCGGCGCCACGCTGATCGGCGCCGCCGTGGTGCGCGCGCTGCACGAGGCGGGCGTCCGGGTGGCGCTGGCCGACATCGACGCCGCCGGCGGCGCCAGGGTGGCGGCCGAATGCGGCGAAGGGGTGTGGTTCCGCGCCACCGACATCACCGACGACGCGCAGGTGCAGGCCTGTGCCGACGAGGCGGCGGCGCGCTTCGGCCGCCTGGACTTCCTGGTCAACCTGGCCTGCAGCTACGTCGACGACGGCCTGGACTCGGGACGGGCCGACTGGCTGACGGCGCTGAACGTCAACGTGGCCAGCGCCGCGATGATGCTCAAGGCCGCCCTGCCCCACATGCGCCGCGCCGGCGGCGGCGCGGTGGTCAACTTCACCAGCATCTCGTCCCGGGTGGCTCAGACCGGCCGCTGGCTGTACCCGGTGAGCAAGGCGGCGCTGGTGCAGCTGACGCGCAGCATGGCGATGGACCTGGCGCCCGAGAAGGTGCGCGTCAACAGCGTCTCGCCGGGCTGGACCTGGTCGGCCATCATGGACCAGCTCACCCACGGCGACCGCGGCAAGACCGACCGCGTGGCCGCGCCCTTCCACCTGATGCGCCGCGTCGGCGACCCGGAGGAGGTCGCGCAGGTGGTGCTTTTCCTGTGCTCGGACCACGCCAGCTTCGTCACCGGCGCGGACTACGCCGTGGACGGCGGCTACTCGGCGATGGGGCCCGAATCGCACGAACCCGCCATTCCCAGGCTGACGGCCTGACCGGCCCGCCCCCTCAACAGGAGACCCCCCATGCGCAACATCCTCATCGTCGGCGCCGGCCAGTCCGGCCTGCAGCTCGCCCTCGGCCTGCAGGCCAAGGGCTACGGCGTCACCGTCGTGTCCAACCGCCCGCCCGAGGACATCCGGGACGGCAAGGTGATGTCCAGCCAGTGCATGTTCCACGACAGCCTGCAGCACGAACGCGACCGCGGCATCGCCTTCTGGGAGAAAGACTGCCCGCCGGTGGAAGGCATCTCCTTCACCGTGCCGCACCCCGAGCAGGCCGGCGTGAAGGCGCTGCACTGGAGCCACCGGCTCGACCGCATCGCCCAGTCCGTGGACCAGCGGGTGAAGGTGCCCGGCTGGATGGCCGAGTTCGCCAAGCGGGGCGGCCGGCTCCTCATCCACGACGCCGGCATCGACGACCTGGAGCGCTGGACGCTGGAGCACGACCTGGTGATCGTGGCCGCCGGCAAGGGCGAGATCGCCCGGATGTTCGAGCGCGACGCCGTGCGCAGCCCCTACGACAGGCCGCAGCGCGCCCTGGCGCTCACCTACGTGCACGGCATGCGCCCGCGCGAGGAGCACAGCGCCGTCAACTTCAACCTGATGCCCGGCGTGGGCGAGTATTTCGTCTTCCCGGCGCTGACCCACAGCGGGCCGTGCGAGATCATGGTGTTCGAGGGCCTGCCGGGCGGGCCGATGGACTGCTGGCGCGACGTGCGCACGCCGTCCGAGCACCTGGCGCGCTCGCTGGAGGTCCTGCGCCGCTTCCTGCCCTGGGAGGCCGCGCGCTGCGAGCACGTCGAGCTGACCGACGCCAACGGCATCCTCAGCGGCGCCTTCCCGCCCACGGTGCGGCGGCCGGTGGGCAAACTGCCCAGCGGGCGCGTCGTGATGGGCATGGCCGACGCCGTGATGCTGAACGACCCGATCACCGGCCAGGGCTCCAACAACGCCGCCAAGTTCGCACACGCGGTGGAGACGGCGATCCTGGCGCACGGCGGCGCGGCCTTCGACGCCGCCTTCATGCAGGACACCTTCGAGCGCTTCTGGACCGGCTACGGCAGCCATGTGACCGCCTGGACCAACGCCATGCTGCAGCCGCCGCCCCCGCACGTGCTGCAGTTGCTGGGCGCGGCGGCCGGCTCGCCGGCGGTGGCGCGGCGCATCGTCAACGGCTTCAACGACCCGACCGACTACGCCAGCTTCTTCATGGCGCCGGACCGGGCCGAGGCCTACTTGGCGCAGGCCGCCGCATGACGACGGCCGACCCGATCGCGCTGCTGCCGCCGCTGCAGGCGCTGCGGCGCACCGCCTGCCTGCCGCCCTCCGACTTCCGGCTGGCGATGCGGCGCCTGGCCGGCGCGGTGTGCATCGTCGCCACCACCGACGGGCAGCGGCTGACCGGCCTCACCGCCACCGCCGTCACCTCGCTGTCGGCGGAGCCGGCGCGGCTGCTGGCCTGCATCAACCTCAAGGGCAGCACCTTCCGCGTCGTGGCTGATAGCCGGCGTATGAGCGTCAACCTGCTGGCCCAGGCCCACACCGGGCTGGCGCAGCGCTTCGGCGGCGCCGGGCCGGGCGCGGGCGAGCTGTTCGAGACGGGCCGCTGGGACACGCTGGCCACCGGCGCGCCCATCCTGCGCGATGCGCTGGTCGGCTTCGACTGCGTCGTCGACGAGATGATGGTGGCCCACAGCCACGCCGTGATGATCGGCGAGATCAAGGCCGTCCAGATGCACCCCGGCAACCAGCCGCCCCTGCTGTACGCGGAGGGCCGCTACACCACCCTGGCACCTCAAGGAGACATCCCCACATGACCGCCCTCCCACCCCGCTCCCGGACCCTTCGCGTGCGCGCCCGCGACGGCAGCGGCGAATTCGGCGCCTACCTGGCCGTGCCGCCTGCCGGCAAAGGGCCCGGCATCGTCCTCGCGCAGGAGATCTTCGGCGTGAACGCCACCCTGCGGCAGGTGGCCGACTACTACGCCGAGGAAGGCTACGTGGTGCTGGTGCCCGACCTGTTCTGGCGCCAGGAACCGAGCGTCGAGCTGGACGAGCGCCGCGAGTTCGACCGCGCCCTGGCGCTCTACCAGGGCTTCGACGAAGCCAAGGGCGTGAAAGACATCCAGACCGCGCTGGATGCGCTGCGCGCCCAGCCCGAATTCGCCGGCGGCGCCGGCGTGCTGGGCTTCTGCCTGGGCGGCAAGCTGGCCTACCTGGCCGCCTGCCGCACCGACTGCGACGTGGCCGTGGGCTACTACGGCGTGGGCATCGAGCAGGCGCTGGCCGACGCCGACCGCCTGGACGGCAGGCCGCTGGTGCTGCACCTGGCCGAGAACGACGGCTTCTGCCCGCCCGAGGCGCGCGAGGCCATCCTGAAGGCGCTCGGCGGGCGCGCCGGCGTGGCGCTGCACGTCTACCCCGGCGTGGACCATGCCTTCGCGCGCCCGGGCGGCGACCACTACCACAAGCCCTCGGCGCTGATGGCGCACCAGCGCAGCATCGCGGCCTTCCGCGGCGCGCTGGGCCCGCACTACGACTTCTCCCACCTGTGGGACAAGCACTGCGAGTACGAGTTCGCCACCCGCGACGTGGACGCCACCATGGCCACGATGGTGCCCGAGCCCTACGTCAACCACATCCCGACGATGACGGGCGGCGTGGGCCACCGGATGCTGGCGCGCTTCTACCGCCACCACTTCGTCGACGCCAACCCGCCCGACACCACGCTGATCCCGCTCTCGCGCACCATCGGCGCCAGCCAGATCGTGGACGAGCTGCTGTTCTGCTTCACCCACACCTGCGAGATCGACTGGATGCTGCCCGGCATCGCACCCACCGGGCGGCGGGTGGAGGTCCCGCTGGTGGCGATCGTGAAGTTCCGCGGCGACAAGCTCTACCACGAGCACATCTACTGGGACCAGGCCAGCGTGCTGGTGCAGATCGGCCGGCTGGATCCGGCGGGCCTGCCGGTGGCCGGGGTGGAGACGGCGCGCAAGCTGCTGGACGAGACCCTGTCCTCCAACACGCTGATGGCGAACTGGGCCCGCTCCGAGGGCCGCTGAAGGCGCCTCGGCGGCAGCGCGCGCTCAGGCAGCAGGCAATTGGCCGGCTTCGGCGCGCGTCAGCGCCATGGTGCCGGCGGCCTTGACGACCAGCGTGCGCCGGCCGTCCTGCGCCACGGCATGGACCTCGGCTTCGGTGAAGCTGAGCTGGCGGCCGGGCTTGACCACCCAGGCCTCGCACTCCAGCCAGTCGCCGCGCGCG
>NZ_JBIQNC010000270.1:0-5465 GCF_044462705.1 Xenophilus sp. | reverse complement strand
CGCGCCGATCCCCGTCCTGCCGCGCGTGCCCTCGCGCGCGCTGCCGCTGCTGGCGCCGCTGCGCGCGGACGCCAGCCGCTACGTGCAGAACTCCGTGGCCAACTGGCTCAACGACGCAAGCAAGGGCCAGGGCCCCTGGGTGCGCGAACTGGCGGCGCGCTGGCTGCGCGAGAGCGACACGCCCGCCACCCGCTACATCGTGCGCCGCGCGCTGCGCTCGCTGCCCTAGCCGGCGCGCCGGACAAAAAAAAGAAAACCCGGCCGGAGCCGGGTTCGCGGAAGAGCAGGGCGCGGGCCGTTCAAGCGTATTCGGCCAGCGCCTTCCTCATCTTCTTCATCGCGGCCGATTCGATTTGCCGGATGCGCTCGGCCGAGACGCCGTAGTCCGCCGCCAGTTCGTGCAGCGTCATGCCGCCCGAGCCGTCGTCGTTGACCTTGAGCCAGCGCTCCTCGACGATGCGGCGGCTGCGCGGGTCCAGCGTCTCCAGGGCCGTGGCGATGCCGTCGGTGGACAGGCGCTCGCGCTGGCGCGACTCCAGTTGCGCTGTCGGCTCCTGCGAGGCGTCGGCCAGGTAGGCGATCGGGCCGTAGGCTTCCTCGCCGTCGTCCGAGGGGGAGGGGTCCAGCACCACGTCGCCGCCGGACATGCGGGTCTCCATCTCGACCACTTCCTCCGGCTTCACGTTCAGGTGGCGCGCCACCTCGCCGATCTCGCCGGTGTTCAGCGTCTCGCGGTGCGTGTCGGCGTCGGCCGCCTCGGCCTTGAAGCCCTGCTTCATCGACCGCAGGTTGAAGAACAGCTTGCGCTGGGCCTTGGTGGTCGCCACCTTCACCATGCGCCAGTTCTTCAGGATGTACTCGTGGATCTCGGCCTTGATCCAGTGGATGGCGTAGCTCACCAGGCGCACGCCCTGGTCCGGGTCGAAGCGCTTGACGGCCTTCATCAGGCCCACGTTGCCTTCCTGGATCAGGTCGCCGTGCGGCAGCCCGTAGCCCAGGTACTGGCGGGAGATGGAAATCACCAGCCGCAGGTGCGACAGCACCAGCGCGCCGGCCGCCTCCAGGTCGTTGTGGTCGCGCAGCCGGCGCGCATAGCGCTGCTCCTCCTCCTGCGTCAGCAGGGGGAGCCGGTTGGCGGCGGAAATGTAGGCGTCCAGATTGCCGAGCGAGGGCACGACAGCCCACGGGTTGGCCACGGCCAACTGGTTGGCGGAAGATCCAGACAGACTTGTCATATCGGGGATGCTCCTTGGTTGGTATTTCATGTTAGCACTCGGTTAGAGAGAGTGCTAAAACGGGAGTTCCCAATGACCATGAAGAAATTGATAGTTTTTCTGATCCTCTGCCGGCCGGCGCCGCGGGACACCCGCTACCAGCGGATGCCCAGCCGCCTCAGCCCCAGCGCGGCGACGAACAGCGGGCCGACGTAGAGGTATTGGAGGTCCTCGAAGAAGGAAGGTTTCTTCCCTTCGACCTTGTGGCCAATGAACTGGAAGATCCAGGCCACCACGAACACGGCCGCCGACACCGGCAGCACCCGCCCGCCCAACGCGTGCACGGCCGCCAGGATCAGCGCCGTACACAGCACCATCACCACCAGGAAGACCGGCGAGCGCAGGCGCACGTAGTACACCAGGCTCAGGGCGAGGAAGGCGTAGGCCACCCAGGGGTGCAGGGCGAACAGCAGCCCGACCAGGCTGAACATGATCGCCGGGATGGCCAGCACGTGGATGAACTCGTTCACCGGATGGCGGTGGCTCTCGCCGTAGTGCGCCAGCAGCACGTCGATCCGCCGGGCGCCTTCGCCCGCGGTCCAGGAGGGGGTGGTCTGCGTCGTCATCGTGTCTGTCTCCTTGTCGGCATGGCCCTGGTAAAAGTTCACGGGGCCTCGAAAATTGAAACGAAAGTCAACACCTCGTCAACTTTTCGCTCACGCTGGCCCCTTGCAGTGACCGACCATGCGGTCCATGGCGCTGCCGACGTGCGGCGCGGCTGTCACGGATCATGTTCAGGGACTTTCAGGGGGAGCCAGGTCACCATGCACAAGCTGATCGTCACCCGTCACGGGGGTGAGCGTCAAATCATCGAACTCGACCGGCCGAGGATGACCATCGGCCGCGCGCACAGCAGCGATCTGCCGCTGGACGCGCCGCTGGTCAGCCGCGTCCACGCGCTGATCTCGCTGCGCGACGAGGGGGTCTATCTGAGCGACCTCGACAGCAGCAACGGCACCCACGTCAACGGGCGCCGCATCGAGCGCTGCCAACTGCACCACCGCGACGTGATCCGCGTGGGCGACGTGGACATGCGCTACCTCGACGAGAGCCTCGCGGTGTAGCACGACGAGCCCGCGACCGTCGCTCCCTGCCTTTGAAGGGGCGCGGCCGCAGGCCCCTCAGCCCGCCAGCGCCTGCGCGAACTCGCGCGCGTCGAAGGTCTCCAGGTCTTCCAGCTTCTCGCCCACGCCGATGAAGTAGACCGGCACCGGGCCGCCCTTGCGCTGCTGGCCCCACTGGGCGATGGCGCACAGCACGCCGCCCTTGGCGGTGCCGTCCAGCTTGGTGACGACCAGGCCGGTCAGGCCCAGCGCGTCGTCGAAGGCCTGCACCTGGGCCAGCGCGTTCTGGCCGGTGTTGCCGTCGATCACCAGCAGCACCTCGTGCGGCGCCGTCCCGTCGGCCTTGGACACGACGCGCTTGATCTTCTTGAGTTCGTCCATCAGGTGCAGCTGCGTCGGCAGGCGGCCGGCGGTGTCGACCAGCACCACGTCCTTGCCGCGCGCCTTGCCGGCGTTGACGGCATCGAAGCTGACCGCGGCCGGGTCGCCGCCCTGCTGGCTGACGATCTCGACCAGGTTGCGGTCGGCCCACACGGCGAGCTGCTCGCGTGCGGCGGCGCGGAAGGTGTCGGCCGCCGCCAGCAGCACGGTGCAGCCCTCGTTGGCCAGGTGCTTGGTCAGCTTGCCGATGGAGGTGGTCTTGCCGGCGCCGTTGACGCCGGCGACCATGATCACGGTGGGCACGTGGCGGCCCACCTCCAGCGGCTTTTCCAGCGGCTCGAGCACGGCCGCCACCGCCTCGACGAGCTGCGTGCGCACCGCCTGCGGCGTGGTGGCGCTGGTGCGCCAGACGCGGTCCTTCAGGTCCTGCAGGATGTGCGCGGCGGCGGGAATGCCGGTGTCGGCCATCAGCAGCGCGTCTTCCAGTTCCTCGTAGAGCTGGTCGTCGATCTGCGCGTTGACGAACACGGCCTGGATGCCGCTGCCGGTCTTCTTCAGGCCGCTCTTCAGGCGGGTCATCCAGCCCTGGCGCTCGGTCGTGGCGGCCGTGGGTGCCGCCACAGGGGCCGCGGGCAGGGCGGCCGGCGCGGGCGCGGCGACCGGTGCCGGTGCCTCCTGCACCGGCGGTTCTGCCTCGGGCTGGGGCGCGGGCGAAGGTGCGGCGCCGGGCTCGGGGGCCTTGCCGCCGCCGCCGAACCAGTTCGAAGGACGGAAGGCGGAGCGCTGTGCAGGCGCCGGGACGGCGGCGGGAGGCGTGGCCTCGACGGGGGCAGCCGGCGGCGCGGCGGGGGCTTCAGCCGGCGGCTTCTTCTTGAAAAAACTGAACATTCGAGGCGTTTCTAGAATCGACGGATTCTATGAAACGACCCCCCTCGCCACGCCGCACTGCGGCCGGCGTGGCGTTGCTGGCAGCCCTGGCCGGGCTGCTGGCACCGGCCGCGTCGGCCCAGGCACCCGACACCCCGCAGGCGCCCGCCGCCCTCCCCACCGCTTCCGTCAAGCCGCAGCAGTTCACGCTGGCGAACGGCATGACGCTGATCGTGCTGCCCGACCGGCGCGCCCCGACGGCGGTGCAGATGCTGTGGGTGCGCGTGGGCTCGATGGACGAGGTGGACGGCAGCTCCGGCGTGGCCCACGTGCTGGAGCACATGATGTTCAAGGGCAGCGCCCTGCTCAAGCCCGGCGAGTTCTCGCGCCGGGTGGCGGCGCTGGGCGGGCGCGAGAACGCCTTCACCTCGCGCGACGCCACCGGCTACTACCAGCAGATCCCCGCCGACCGGCTGGAGGAGGTGATGAAGCTGGAGTCGGACCGCTTCGCCCACAACCAGTGGCCGGACGACGAGTTCCGCCGCGAGATGGAGGTGGTCAAGGAGGAGCGCCGCATGCGCACCGACGACCAGCCGCGCGCCCGCCTGGGCGAGTTGCAGAACGCGGCGGTGTTCGTCGCCTCGCCCTATCGCCGCCCGGTGGTGGGCTGGATGAGCGACCTGGACGCCATGACGCCGGAGGATGCGCGCGTGTTCTTCCAGCGCTGGTACGTGCCGGCCAACGCCGCCGTGGTGGTGGTCGGCGACGTGGACGTGGCGCAGGTGCGCGCCCTGGCCGAGAAGTACTACGGCGCGATCCCCGCGCGCGCCGTGCCGCCGCGCAAGCCGCGCACCGAGCCGGCGCAGCGCGGCATCCGCCGCGTCGAACTGAAGGCGCCGGCCGAGCAGGCGTACGTCTCGCTCGCCTTCCGCGCGCCGCAAGCGGACCCGCAGGCGCTGGACGCGCCCAGCGACGCCTGGGCGCTGGTGGTGCTGTCGGCGGTGCTGGACGGCTACGCCGGCTCGCGCCTGGACAAGGCGCTCACGCAGGGCGAGCAGCGCGTGGCCGACAGTGCCTCGGCGTGGTACGGCTTCACCGGGCGCGGGCCGCAGCTGTTCACCCTGGCCGGCGTGCCGGCGACAGGCCGTACCGCCGAAGAGGTGGAGGCGGCCCTGCGCGAGCAGGTGGCGCGCATCGCGCGCGAGGGCGTGGACGCGGCCGAGCTGGCGCGGGTGAAGACGCAATGGCTGGCCAGCGAGACCTACAAGCGCGACTCGGTGATGGCGCAGGCGCGCGAGCTGGGCAGCAACTGGGTGCAGGGCCTGCCGCTGGATGCCAGCGAGCGCATCATGGCCCGCCTGGCGGCGGTCACGCCGCAGGAGGTGCAGGCCGTGGCGGCGCGCTGGTTCGGCGACGACGAACTGACCGTCGCCACGCTGCGGCCCCTGCCGCCGGACCCGAAGGCCGCCCGCGCGCGGGGCTTCACCGCACCGCAGGGGGCGATGCAATGAGCCGCCCGATGCCTTCTTCCTCCTCCCGCACCGCGCTGAAGGCGCTGGCCGCGCGGGCCGCCCTGGCCGTCGCCGCCGCCTGCTGCGCCCTGGGCGCCCAGGCCGGCGTGCCGATCGAGCGCTGGCAGCTGCCCGGCGGCGCGCAGGTCTACCTGGCCGCCACCGACGCGCTGCCCATCGTCGACGTGCAGATCGACTTCGATGCCGGCAGCCGGCGCGACCCGGCGGCGCAGGCCGGGCTGGCGGCCGTGACGGCCGGCATGATCGAGAAGGGCGTGGCCGCGCGCGGCAGCGAGCCGGCGCTCGACCAGAACCAGCTCGGCGAGGCCTGGGCCGACCTGGGTGCCGAGTTCAACGTCGGTGCCGGC
>NZ_JBIQNC010000269.1:0-5470 GCF_044462705.1 Xenophilus sp. | reverse complement strand
CGAGCACGCTGATGGCCACGCCGCTGTTCAACCGCGCCATGCGCGGCGCGCCGGCCTTGCCCGCCCAGCCGGCCGGCTGAGCGGCGCCAGGCCGTCAACAGTTTGTTGCCGCCGGGCCCATCCGGCATGTTCAGATCAGGCGCTGCCCGATCGTCTTGCGGTCGGTGCATCTCGCAGGAGCAGGACATGCCGACTCTCAGGACCATGGCCATCACCGTCGAACAGCGCGGCGAGGCCTGCTTCCACTGGGTGGTGCTGCAGGCCGACGACAACCCGGCGCAGGACGTGCCGCTCTTTCACCGCATCGAATCCTCCGCCCGCCCGCTGCGCAGCCACGCCGAGGCGGTGGCAGCCGGCCGCGCCGTGGTGCGCCGGCTGGCCGAGGCCGAAGAGGCGCTCGACCGCATCGTCGCCGGCAGCCGTTCGATGAGCGCCTGAGCCGGCCGGCCGCGCTCAGTGCGTGGCCGGCGCGGCGCGCAGCCGCAGCGTGCTGCACACCCCGGCCAGCGCCGCGCACGCCGCTGCCGCGGCCAGCGCCACCGCCGGGCCCTGCCCGTCGTGCGGGTTCCAGACGCTGAAGATGATCGCCAGCAGCACGGCGCCCAGCGTCTGCCCCGTGAGGCGCGCGGTGCCCAGCATGCCGCTGGCAGCGCCGCTGCGGTGCCGCGGCGGCGAGGTGACGATGGTGTGGTTGTTGGGCGACTGGAACAGGCCGAAGCCCAGCCCGCACAGCGCCATGCGCCACACGACCGAGGCGTCCGGCGCGTTGTGCGGGAGCGCCGCCAGCAGGGCCAGCCCGAGCGCCATCAGCCCCAACCCGATGCCGCCCAGCAGCCCGTCGGGCACGCGGCCGATCAGCCTGCCGGCCAGCGGCGCCATGGCCACGATGGCCAGCGGCCAGGCGGTGATCAGCAGCCCCGCTTCCAGGTGGCTGCGGCCCCAGGCGTCGAGCAGCAGGAAGGGCAGCGCGATGTAGGCCAGCATCTGCGCGCAGAAGGCGCTCACCGAGGTGCCCATCGACAGCGCGAACACCGGGATGCGCAGCAGGTCCACCGGGAAGAGCGGCGCCACGCGGCCGCGCTGGCGGCGCAGGTAGAGCGCGCCCACGCCGATGCCCGCGGCCAGCAGCAGCGCGGCGTCGATGGGGAAGCCCGCGGCGGCGCCCTCGCGCGCGCCCAGCCGGTCGGCGCCGATGAACACCAGCGCGAACATCAGCGCGTTGAGCAGCACGTCCACCGGATCGATGCGCGCGCCGGCGGCCGGGGCCTCGCGGTTGGCCGGCAGCGCGGTGCGGCCGAGCGCCAGCACCAGGGCGGCCAGCGGCAGGTTCAGCGCGAACAGCCAGGGCCACGAGGCCACCGAGAGCACGGCCGCCGCCACCGACGGCCCCGCCACCGAGGAGGCGGCGACCGTCATGGAGTTGATGGCCACGCCGCGCCCGATCTGGCTGCGCGGGTAGATCAGCCGCACCAGCGCCGCGTTCACGCTCATGATGCCGGCTGCGGCCATGCCCTGCGCAGCGCGGGCCGCGATCAGCAGCGGCAGCGACGGCGCCAGCATGGCGCCCACCGAGGCCAGCGCGAACAGCGCCATGCCCCACAAGTACACGCGCCGGTAGCCCACCAGGTCGCCCAGCGTGGCCAGCGGCAGCAGCAGCACCAGCGTGGCGATCTGGTAGGCGTTGACCACCCAGACCACCTGCGTGGGCGTGGCCCGCAGTTCGGTGGCAATGCCCGGCAGGGCCAGGTTCAGCAGGGTGCCGTCGAGCACCGCCAGGGCGATGCCGAGGACCAGCACCATCATGGCGCGCCGGCGTTCGGCCAACGGCAGGCCGTCCATGCAGGCGCTGCCGGCCGGCGGGCGCGCAGGCGCCAGCGAATCCTCCGCGAGGCGCGGCGATGAGGAAAAAGGCATCGGGGCATTGTCGGCGCGGCGGCCCGGCGGTACCGGCAGCCGCGCCGATGTCCCTGCACCGGCGCCCGCCCGCCGGTATCAGGCGCCGTCGTCGTCGGCGGGCACCAGCCCCAGGGCGCGGCGCAGCCGCTCCAGCGCGTCGCCCAGGCGCCGCAGCGCCGACTCGACGCCGGCGGCGCTGGCCTTGTCGCGGGCCTGTGCCTGCACCGCCGGCAGCAGCCGGTGGGCGCGCCAGCTTCCGGCGTCGAGCACCTTGGCGATGCGCTTGGCCTGCTCAGGCGTGGTGGGGGGCGTGCGCGCCGCGGCCAGCACCGAGAGCCGGTCCGCCTGCTCCGCCAGGTCGGCCAGATGGTCCGCATCCTCCAGCGACCACTGCTGCACGACATCGAGCATCGACAGCAACTGCAGCGCGGACGATGCCAGTTGCCATGCGGTTTCGACCGCGGCAGAGGCATGGTCCTGGGGAACCGGCGGGGAGCTGTCCATGAAGAGGGCGCAAGAATGCGGCAAAAGTCTGTCTCGTGACAATGCGTGCCACTTGTAACGGCATTATTGATCCATTCGCCACTTTTTTGAACACGAAAGTTTCCAGTACACGCCCAAGCCGTGACTGTGTGTTGCGGCAGCGGGTCAGTACGGGAAGAGCGAAGGCGTGCCGCCGGGGCAGGCGCCCTCGATGGTCAGCATGCGCATCTTGGTCAGCGCGCCGCCGTGCGCCGAGAAGCCGCCGCTCCAGCCGGCCGCCCCCAGGATGCGGTGGCAGGGCACCACGGGCGCGAAGGGGTTGTGGCCCAGCGCCTGGCCCACGGCCCGCGCCAGGGCCTTGTCGCCGAGCTCCAGCGCCAGGTCGCCGTAGGTGCGGGTCTGGCCGGGCAGGATGCGGCGCGCCAGCGCATAGACGCGCTGGTTAAATTCGGGCACGCCGCGCAGGTCCAGCGGGATCTCCAGCAGGTCGCGCGGCTCGCCGGCCATCAGCGCGGCGATGCCCTCCATCGCCTGCGCCGCCGCGCTGCCCAGGCGCGCCGCATCGACCTGCGGCAGCGCCGGATAGCGCCGCGCCATGCGCGCCCGGGTGGCGGCCTCGTCGGCCTCGGGCAACTGGGCGCCGAGCAGCCCGGCCCCGCTCCAGGCGAGGCCGACCGGGCCGATGGCGGTCGGGAAGACCGTCCAGGCCGCGTCGGAAGGGTGTGTCGATGGCTGCATCATGCGAGGCGGCCCGCGGCGGCGGGCGGCGCGCGCCGATTCTGCGCCGAAAGCGCGGGCAGCCGCACCTCGGTCGCGAGGAAGTCCAGCACCGCACGCACGCGCGCCGGCAGCCGCCCTGCCCGGCCCAGGTAGACCGCATGGATGGGCTCCAGCTCGCGCGGGTTGAAGTCCTCCATCACCGGCACCAGCCGGCCGGCCGCGATGTCCGCCTGCACGTGGTAGACCGACAGCCGCGCCAGCCCCGCGCCGTGCAGCACCAGCGTGCGCAGGGCCGAACCGTCGGAGGCGCGCACATTGCCGGCGATGGGCACCTCGACGATGCGCCCGTCCACCTTGAGCGGCCAGTCCGGCACGTTGCGGCGGTAGGTGTTGCCCAGGCGGTTGTGGCGCAGCAGCTCGTCGGGGGTGCGCGGCGTGCCGTGGCGCGCCAGGTAGTCGGGCGTGCCGACGATCACCTGCTCGGTCTGGCCCAGCAGGCGCGCCACCAGCTCCGAGTCGGCCAGCCGGCCCCAGCGGATGGCGATGTCGGCGCGCTCGTCCATCAGGTCCACGACGCGGTCGGTCAGGCTCAGGTCCAGCGTGAGTTCGGGGTGGGTGGCCAGCAGTCGCGGCACCAGCGGCAGCAGCACGTGCTGGCCGAAGGGCACGCTGACGCTGAGGCTCACCCGCCCGCGCGGCGCTGCGCCGGCGGCGCAGCGCTCGGCCTCGTCCATGTCGGCCAGCACGCGCACGCTGCGCTCGTAGAAGTGGCGGCCCTCGGCGGTGAGCTGCAGCTTGCGGGTGGAGCGGTGCACCAGTTGCACCGCCAGGCGCGCTTCGAGCCGGGCGACGAGCTTGCTGACGGCCGAGGGCGTCATCCCCAGCACGCGCGCGGCGGCCGAGAAGCCGCCCCGGTCCACCACCTGGACGAAGGCTTCCATCTCGCCGGAACGGTTGACCTCGATGCGCGGCACGGCTTCCTCTGTTCTGTGAATTCAACTCACAGCTTCTTGTCGGATCGGCATTCTAGTCATCGAAGCCGGCGCCCTGCACAGTACGGGCCATCATGCCCATCGCACTTCTCGCCCTCACCGCCGGCGCCTTCGGCATCGGCACCACCGAGTTCGTCATCATGGGCCTGCTGCTGCAGGTCTCGGCGGACCTCCGCGTCTCCATTCCCGCGGCCGGCCTGCTGATCTCGGGCTACGCCATCGGCGTGGCCGTCGGCGCGCCGCTGCTGACCCTGGCCACGCGCCGCCTGCCGCGCAGGACGGTGCTGCTGGCACTGATGGCCGTCTTCACGCTCGGCAACCTGGCCTGCGCGCTGGCGCCGGACTACGGCGCGCTGATGGCCGCCCGCGTGCTCACCTCGCTGGCGCACGGCACCTTCTTCGGCGTCGGCTCGGTGGTGGCGACCGGCCTGGTGCCGCCGGAGCGCCGCGCCTCGGCCATCGCGCTGATGTTCACAGGCCTGACGGCGGCCACCCTGCTGGGCGTGCCGGCAGGTGCGTGGATCGGCCTGCACTTCGGCTGGCGCGCGGCCTTCTGGGCCGTCACCCTGGTCGGCGTCGCGGCGCTGGCGGTGCTGTGGCGCTTCGTGCCGCGCGATGCCCGCCGCGCCGAGCCCGCGCCGCTGCGCGAGGAACTGGCCGTGCTGCGCCGCCCGCAGGTCTGGCTGGGGCTGGCGATGACGGTGCTGGGCTTCGCCGGCGTGTTCGCCTTCTACACCTACGTGCAGCCGCTGCTGACGCGGGTGAGCGGCCTGCCCGAGGCGGCGGTCTCGCCGGTGCTGCTGCTCTTCGGCGGCGGGCTGGCGGTGGGCAACCTGCTCGGCGGCCGGCTCGCGGACCGCGGCGCGATGCGTGCCGCCGTCGGCACCCTGCTCGCCCTGGCGCTGGTGCTGGCCGCGGCGCGCTGGGCGATGCCGCATGCCGCCCTGGCCGTGGCCTTCATCGCCGTGCTCGGGGTGGCGGCCTTCGCCACCGTGGCGCCGCTGCAGATGCGCGTGCTGGAGCAGGCCGCCGGCGCCGGGCAGAACCTGGCCTCCAGCCTGAACATCGCCGCCTTCAACCTCGGCAACGCGTTGGGCGCGTGGGTGGGCGGCGCGGTCATCGCGCACCAGCCGGGCCGGCCGGGCCTGATGAACCTGGGCCTGGCCGCCGCGGCGCTGACGCTGGCCGGGCTGGTGCTGGCCCTCGGCAGCCAGATGCTGGAACGGCGCCGGCGGCCGGTGTGCTGCGAAGCGCTGGGCGCCTGAAACCTTCACCTCTTCTTCTCAAGGAATCGACACCATGGAACATCGACTGCTCGGCCGCTCCGGCTTCCGCGTGCCGGTGCTGGGCTTCGGCGCCGGCACCTTCGGCGGGCGCGG
>NZ_JBIQNC010000268.1:0-5489 GCF_044462705.1 Xenophilus sp. | reverse complement strand
CACTACGCCAGTTCGCCCTTTTCCGAGAAGGCCCGCCTGCTGCTGGGCCACAAGAAGCTGGCCTGGAAGTCGGTGATCATCCCGCCGGTGATGCCCAAGCCGCAGCTCGTGGCCCTCACCGGCGGCTACCGGCGCGCGCCGGTGCTGCAGATCGGCGCCGACATCTACTGCGACACCGCCCTCGTCGCCGACGTGCTGGAGCACCTGCAGCCCGAGCCGCCGCTGTATCCCGAGCCGGAAAAGGGCCTCTCGCGCATCCTCGCCCAGTGGGCCGACAACCAGCTCTTCTGGGCCGCCATGGCCTACAGCCTGCAGCCCAAGGGCGCGGCCGAGGTCTTCGCCGGCGCGCCGCCGGAAGCGGCCAAGGCCTTCGCCGAAGACCGCGCGAAGATGAGCGCCGGCAACATGGCGCGGCTGCGGCCGGGCGACGCCGCCGCGGCCTACAAGTCCTACCTGCGGCGCCTGTCGGACATGCTGGACGACAAGCCCTTCCTGCTCGGCGAAGTGCCCTGCATCGCAGACTTTGCGGCCTACCACGGGCTCTGGTACACCCGCCGCGTGCATGCGGTGAAAGACATCCTCCAGCTCACGCCCGCCGTGCTGGACTGGATGGACAGCATCCAGGCGATCGGCCACGGCAGCTTCGAGAAGATCACCGCCGCCGACGCCATCGCCGCCGCGCAGGCCGCCACGCCGCACACGCTGCTGGCCGACAGCACCTTCCAGGACGAGCACGGCATCCCGCTGGGCAGCGCCGTCACCGTGCGCGCCGAGAGCTTCGGCCCGGAAGAGACCGCGGGCACGCTGGTCGCGGCCACGCGCACGCACTACACGCTGGCGCGCCAGGCGGACGACGTTGGCACGGTGCACGTGCACTTCCCGCGCATCGGCTACGTGCTGAAGGCGGCGCGCGACTGAGCGCCGGCCGCACGCGGGCGCGCAGCACGGCGATGCGGACACGGGCCTCCCTCTTTTCACGGCCGCGGCGGCTGCTGCTGTCGGCTGCCGCGGCGCTGCGCTGGCTCGGCCGCCTGCCCGCCGCCCGCGCCGCGGCGCCCGCGGTGCGACCGGGCGAGCCGGGCTGGCCCGACGAGGCCGACTGGCAGCGCCTGAGAGCCGCCACCGGCGGTGCGCTGATGCGTGTCGAGTCGCCCTGGCCGGCGGCGCGGCAGGACCCCGCCGAAGCCGAGCGCCTGCTGCGCGCGCTCAAGAACCCGTACTTCACGCGCGACAGCGTGGCGCTGACGCAGACGCTCGGCTACGTCGACGCATGGACCTCGCAGCCCAGCGCCTGGGCGGTGGCCGCGCGCAACGCGCAGGAGGTGGCGGCGGCAGTGGACTTCGCGCGCACGCGGCGCGTCCAGCTGGCGGTCAAGGGCGGCGGCCATGCCTACCAGGGCACCTCGAACGCGGCCGGCTCGCTGCTGGTGTGGACGCGCCGCATGAACGACGCCGCCGTGCACGAGGACTTCGTGCCCGAGGGCTGCGCCGGCCGCCTGCCGCCGCAGCGCGCCGTCACCCTGGGCGCGGGCGCCGTCTGGGGCGAGGCTTACGACGCCGTCACCACCCGCGCCGGCGGCTACGTGCAGGGCGGCGGCTGCATGACGGTGGGCGTGGCCGGGCTGGTGCAAAGCGGCGGCTTCGGCAGTTTCTCCAAGGCCTTCGGCCTGGCCTCGGCCAGCCTGCTGCAGGCCGAGGTGGTGACGGCCGACGGGGCGGTGCGCACCGTCAACGCCTGCCGCGACCCCGAGCTGTTCTGGGCCCTCAAGGGCGGTGGCGGCGGCAGCTTCGGCGTCGTCACGCGGCTGACGCTGAAGGTGCACCCGCTGCCGCGCACCTTCGGCGCGATCGAGATGACGGTGCAGGCCGCCTCGCCCGAGGCCTTCCGCCGCTTGATCGCGCGAACGCTCGGCTTCGCGCGCACGGCACTGCTCGACCCGCACTGGGGCGAGCAGATCCGCCTGCTGCCCGGCGAGCGGCTGCAGGTGAGCATGGTCTTCCAGGGCCTGAACCGGGCCGAGGCGGGCGCCGTCTGGCAGCCCTTCATCGATGCGGTGCAGGCGGCGCCGGGGGAACTGCGCTTCCTGTCCTCGCCGCTGGTGGTCGGCACCTCGGCGCGCGACTTCTGGGCGCCGTCGTGGATCAAGCGCAGCCTGGGTTTCCAGGCCCGCGACGAACGCCCCGGCGCGCCGGCCACCAACGTCTTCTGGCCCGGCGACCAGGGCCAGGCCGGGCAGGTGCTGCACGGCTACGCGTCCACCTGGCTGCCGGCCGGCCTGCTGCACGGCGAGGCGCTGGGCGCGCTGGCCGACGCGCTGTTCGCCGCCAGCCGCGAGAGCGGCCTGTCGCTGCACTTCAACAAGGGGCTCGCCGGCGCCCCGCCCGAGGTGCTGGCCGCGGCCCGCGACACGGCCATGAACCCGGCCGTGCTGGACGCCTTCGCCCTGCTCATCATGGGCGCCGGCGAGCAGCCGGCCTATCCGGGCGTGCCGGGCCACGAGCCGCAGGTCGAGCGGGGCCGCGCACGCGCCGCCGCCATCCGCCGCGCCATGGCGGCGCTGCGGCAGGTGGTGCCCGACGGCGGCGCCTACCTGTCCGAGAGCGACTACTTCCAGCCCGACTGGCCGCGCGCCTTCTGGGGCGGCCACCATGCGCGGCTGCTGGCTGCCAAGCGTCGCTACGATCCCGACGGCCTGTTCACCGTGCACCACGGGGTCGGCAGCGAGCCGGGCGTCGGTTGAAGGGCCGCCGTCGCGGGAAGGACTGACAGCCGGGCGCCGTTCGCGCTCCAATGGCGTCCGCGTCGCTGCCGCCATGCATGCAGGCCGGCAGCGGTCGAGACATCCACCTCTTCCTTCCGACTGAAAGGCGTTTCTCCATGATCCAGGACTTCCAAGGCAAGACGGCCGTGCTCACCGGCGCCGGCTCCGGCTTCGGCCTCGAATGCGCGCGCATCGGCGCCGCCCGCGGCATGAACCTGGTGCTGGTGGACGTGCAGCAGGACGCACTGGACCAGGCAGAGGCCGAGATGAAGGCCGCGGGCGCGCAGGTGCTCGCGCGCAGGGTCGACGTGTCCGACGCCGGCCAGATGGAGGCCCTGGCCGCCGCCGTGAAGGAGCGCTTCGGCGCGCCGCACTTCGTCTTCAACAACGCCGGCGTGGGCGCCGGTGGCCTGGTGTGGGAGAACACCGTCGCCGACTGGGAATGGGTGCTGGGCGTGGACCTGTGGGGCGTGATCCACGGCGTGCGCCTGTTCGTGCCGATGATGCTGGAGGCCGCGGCGAAAGACCCGTCGTACCGCGGCCACGTGACCAACACCGCCAGCATGGCCGGCCTGCTCACGCCGCCCAACATGGGCATCTACAACGCGGCCAAGGCCGCGGTGGTGAGCCTGACCGAGACGATGTACCAGGACCTGCGCCTGGTGACCGACCAGATCGGTGCCAGCCTGCTGTGCCCGTACTTCGTGCCCACCGGCATCACCCACAGCGAGCGCAACCGACCGGGCGGCGCGCCGGCGCAGAGCCAGCTCACCAAGAGCCAGTTGATCGGCCAGGCGATGACCGAGAAGGCCGTCACCAGCGGCAAGATCACCGCCGCCGAGGTGGCGCACAAGGTCTTCCAGGCGATCAGCGACGACCAGTTCTACGTGTTCAGCCACGAAAGTCCCAAGGCGCTGGGCAACATCACCAGCCGCATGGAGAACATCGTCGCCATGCGCAATCCGGCCGACCCGTTCCTGGCGCAGCCGGAGATCGGCGCCAGGCTGCGCGCGCAGTTGCGCGCCGGCTGAGGGGGCTCGGGCATGGCCACGCTGCGGCAGGAATTCGTCGTCGACGCCGCGCCGGCGCTGGTGTGGGACGTGCTGCGCGACTTCGGCGCCGTGCACACGCGCCTGGCGCCCGGCTTCGTCGCCGACTGCGTGCTGGAGGAGGGCGGCCAGGTGCGCCGCATCCGCTTCGCCAACGGTTACGAGGTGCGCGAACGGCTGGTCGGCATCGACGAGCAGGCGCGGCGCCTGGCCTACACGGTGGTGGGCGGCCGGGCCGAGCATCACCACGCCAGCGCACAGGTGCTGGCCGAGCCCGACGGACGCACGCGCTTCGTCTGGATCACCGATGTGCTGCCCGACGCGGCGGCCGGCCCCATCGGCGCCATGATGGCCGTGGGCGTGCCGGCGATGCAGAAGACGCTGGCCGCGCTGGGGCCGGCCGCGGCGCCGGCGTAGCCGCATCAGGCGGCCAGGGCCGCCTTCTGCATGCCGGCGGCCCGATGGACGGCCGGCGCTGGCGCAAGCCACCGGTCCACCAGCGCATCGATGCGCGCATGCGCCTGCGCCACCGACCGGGCCAGGCGCTCGTCCCCGTGCTCCTCGTGCTCGATGGCGATGCCGTGCACCTCGGTGATGCCGATGAAGCCCAGCACCGTGCGCACGGCAGGGTCCAGGTGGTTCATGGCGGCCATCGCGCCCCCTTCGTCGAAGCCGTGGCCGCCGCGCGAACTGAGCAGGACGGCCCGGCGCGGGCGGTCGGCCAGCAGCGGCACGTAAGGATCGTCGCCGCGCGCCGGGTCGAAATCGAAGGTGCGGCCGATGCGCACGATGTGGTCCAGCCAGGCCTTGAAGGCGGCCGGCGGGCCGAAGTTGTACATCGGCACGCCCAGCACCAGCAGGTCGGCGCGCAGCAGTTCGTTCACCAGGGCGTCGCTGTGCGCCAGCGCCGTGCGCTGCGCCGGCGACCGGTGGGCCTCGGGCGTGAAGGCGGCGTGGATCCATGCACCGGAAAGGGCTGGCGGCGGCTGCAGCCCGACGTCGCGGTAGCTCACCGTGTCCTGCGGGCGGGCGCGCGTCCAGCGGGCGACGAAGCGGTGGCTCAGCGCGCGGGTGAGCGAGCCGTGCGGATGTTCGCCGGCGCGGCCGGGGCGGGCGCTGGCGTCCAGGTGCAGAAGATGGGTCATGGCGGGATTCCTTGATGGATGGATGAGAACTGCTCAGCAGCATTGGGCTGGCAGGTCGACTCTAGGAAGCGCCACCCCTCGTGACAAACGACGATTTCTGGCGGACATGGGAAAATGAAATTCATCCATGAGCCACCCACGCGCCTTGCCCTCCCTGTCCGCGCTGCGCGCCTTCGAGGCGGCGGCGCGGCACCGCAGCGCCAAGCTCGCCGCGCAGGAACTGTCGGTCACGCCCACGGCGATCAGCCACCAGGTGCGCCAGCTCGAGGACACGCTGGGCCTGGCGCTGTTCGTGCGCACGCCGCGCCAGCTGGTGCTCACCGCGCAGGGACAGGTGCTGCAGAAGGCGCTCACCGAGTCCTTCGACGCGATGGCGCAGGCGGTGGCCGGCCTGCATGCGGCGCCGGCGCGCCAGACGGTCACGCTCTCGGCCACGCCCGCGGTGGTCGCGCGCTGGCTGCTGCCGCGGGTGCCGCAACTGGTGGCCCGCCATCCGCAGCTTTGCCTGCGCTTCCACGTCTCCCACGCACCGG
>NZ_JBIQNC010000267.1:0-5490 GCF_044462705.1 Xenophilus sp. | reverse complement strand
TCGACCTGCACGCGGTGCTGGTGCAGCGCCTCGAAGATCGGCGCATCGCCGAAGCGGAACAGGTCGAGCAGGGGCGCGTCGGCATCGCACTGCGCCTGGAAGGGCACCCACGAAGGCACGACGAACAGGTCGCCGCGCTGCACGCGCCACTGCTGGCCGCCCACGCGCACGCTGCCGGTGCCGTCGAACACCTGGTAGACGGAGGAGCCGACCTCGCGCCAGGCGCGGGTGCGCCCGCCGCGGCGCACGCGGTGCATCTCGCAGCGGATGGTGGGCATCACGTCGCGGCCGGTGCCGGGGTGCGTGAAGCGCACGGCGGCGTGGCCGGCGCTCACCACGCCGGGGTGGCCCTCGTCCTCCAGCGCGAGCTGGTCGGCCAGCGCGCGGTCGGTGTCGGCCCAGCGGTAGGCCAGGAGCGGCGAGCCCGCCGTGTCGGCCGGCTGCGAGAGCGGGCGCAGGCCGGGGTGGCCCCACAGCCGCTCGGAGCGCGAGCGCTCGGGCGTGCCCTGCTCGGCCTCGCTGATCGCGTCGCGCCCGTGCTCGAAGAACTGCGACTCGGTCATGTACGCGAAGGGGATGTCCAGCCCGTCGATCCAGGCCATCGGCTCGGTGGCGGCGTTGTGGTGCGCGTGCCAGTTCCAGCCGGCCTGCGGCAGGAAGTCGCCGCGCGACATGCGCACCGCGTCGCCGCCCACCACCGTCCACACGCCCTCGCCCTCGACCACGAAGCGGAAGGCGTGCTGCGTGTGGCGGTGCTCGGGCGCGTTCTCGCCCGGCATCAGGTACTGGATGGCGGCCCACAGCGTGGGCGTGGCGAAGGGCCGGCCGCCCAGCGCCGGGTTGGCCAGCGCGATGGCGCGGCGCTCGCCGCCGCGGCCCACGGGCACGATGCGGCCGGCCTCGCCGGCGAGCTGCTTCAGGCGCTCCCAGCGCCACAGGTGGGCCGCCGCCTTGCTGCGCGGCTGCGGCGGCATCAGGTCGCCGATCTCGGTCCACAGCGGCACCAGCAGCTCCTGCTCGAAGCCGCGGTAGAGCTGTTCGAGCGCGGGCGTGGGCTCGGGCTGGCCGGGGGCGGCCACGGCCTTCAGGCGCACGGGCGAGGGGGGAACGTCGATCACGGCGGCCATCGTGTGTCTCCTTGTCGGAATGGCGACGATTCTGCGGGCTTCACTCGGCCGGCGCGACGGTGAGGGCAATCTCGCCCACGCCGTCCACCTGGCCCGTGACGCGGTCGCCGGGCTGCAGCGCGCCCACGCCCTCGGGCGTGCCGGTGTAGATCAGGTCGCCGGGCTGCAGGTGGTAGTACTTCGAGAGGTCCTCGATCAGCTCGGGGATGTTCCAGATGAGCTTGTCGAGGTCGGACTGCTGCTTCACCTGGCCGTTGACGGCCAGCGCGATCGCGCCGCGTTCCAGCACGGTGCCGGGCATCGGCACGATCTCGGAGATGACGGAGGACTGCTCCACGTCCTTGCCCAGGTCCCAGGGCCGGCCCTTGTCGCGCGCGGCGAGCTGCAGGTCGCGGCGCGTCATGTCCAGGCCGCAGGCGTAGCCGTAGATCAGCTTCGCCGCATCGGCGCGCGCCACGCGGAAGCCCGGCGCGCCGATGGCGACGACCAGCTCCATCTCGAAGTGGTAGTTCTGCGTGCCCGGCGGGTAGGCCACGGTGGCGCCCGACTCGACCAGCGTGGACGGGCTCTTGGTGAAGTAGAAGGGCTGCTCGACGGACTTGTCGACCGGCCGGCCCATCTCCACCGCATGCGCGTGGTAGTTGCGGCCGACGAAGAACAGGCGCTGCACGGGCAGGCGCCGCGATTCGCCGCGCACGGGCACGCTGGCGACGGGGGGCGGGGTCCAGAGGTAGTCGGTCATGTCGGTTCATTCCTTGGGTTCGTTCAGTCCTTGGCCAGGCAGGTGTCCACGGTCCAGCCGTAGAGCCATTCCATGGCGTCGTAGAAGCGCTCGGGTGTGCGGCCCTTCCACAGCTCGTTGCGCACCAGCCGCTCCACGCCCCTGGCGTGGAAGATGCGGCCCATCTCGCGCGAGGACAGCACCACGCGCGCGGTGCGCGCCACGCGCGACTTCTGGTAGAGGGCGAAGGCCTTGTCGAACTGGTTGTCCGTGGCGCGCAGGGCCTCGCCCAGCGTCACCGCGTCCTCCATCGCCATGCAGGCGCCCTGCGCCATGTACTGCAGCGTGGCGTGTGCCGCGTCGCCCAGCAACACAGCGCGCCCGAACACCCACTGGCCGATCGGCTCGCGGTCGGCGGTGGCCCAGCGCTTCCAGTCCCTGGGCAGCTCGATGAGCTGGCGCGCCCTGGCGCAGATGCCCTCGAAGTAGCTCAGCACCTCCTCGCGGCTGCCCTCGCGCACACTCCACTCTTCCTGGTCGCGGCTGTGGAAGGTGACGACCACGTTGTACTGCTCGCCGCCGCGCAGCGGGTAGTGCACCAGGTGGCAGTTGGGGCCGACCCAGATGCTGGCGGCGTTCCACTGCAGGTCGGCGGGGAAGTCGGCACGGTCCACCACCGCGCGGTAGACCACATGGCCGGAGACGCGCGCCTCGTCGCCCACGTACTGGCGGCGCACGGCCGACTTCACGCCGTCGGCGCCGATCAGCGCCGCGCCGCGGAAGCGCCGGCCGTCGCCCGTCACCACGGTCACGCCGGCGTCGTCCTGCTCGACGCGCTGCACCTGGGCGCCGGTGGCGATCTCGATGCGGCCGGTGGCGTGCGCGCCCTCCAGCAGCGAGCCGTGCACGTCGGCGCGGTGGATCACCGCGTAGGGGTTGCCGAAGCGCTTGCGGAAGGCCTCGCCGGTGGGGATGCGGCCGACGCAGTATTCGTCCAGCGCGTCGTGCATCACCATCTCGTCGGTGTAGACGGCGCGGGCGCGGGCGATCTCGCCGATGCCCAGCGCGTCGAAGGCGGCGAAGGCGTTGGGGCCGAGCTGGATGCCGGCGCCGATCTCGCCGAGCTGCGCGGCCTGCTCCAGCACCAGCACGTCGAAGCCGCGGCGCACCAGCGCCAGCGCGGCGGCCACGCCGCCGATGCCGCCGCCGGCCACCAGCACCGGCTGGGAGGAAGTCGTGGGGTTCGTGTTCGCCATGTGCGTCTCCTGGCTCTTGATGTCTGTCAATGGCGCGGATTGTTCGCGGCCACCACTATTGCATCAAGCGCTGTAGCGGATACTTCGTATCTCGTTTTTCAATAGATGGAGAGGCGGCATGTCCAAGCTCGACCTGGAATGGCTCAAGGTCTTCGACGAGGTGTGGCAGACGGCCAGCGTCTCCAAGGCGGCCGAGCGCCTGGGCATCGCGCAGGCGGCCGCCAGCACGGCGCTGAACAAGCTGCGCGCGCACTTCGACGACCGCCTGTTCGAGCGCACCGCGCTGGGCATGCAGCCCACGCCGCACGCGCAGAAGATCCAGCCCGCCCTGCGCGAGGCGCTGGCGCAGATCGAGCGCGCCCGCGCCAGCCGCGAGGCCTTCGTGCCCGAGCGGGCGACGCGGCGTTTCCGCATCTGCCTGACGGACATCAGCGAGGTGGTGCTGCTGCCGCGCCTGCTCGACCACCTGGGCCGCGTGGCGCCCGGGGTGCAGATCGAGACGGAGATCATTTCCGGCGCCAGCTCGCGCCGCCTGGAGGACGGCGAGATCGACCTGGCGGTGGGCTTCATGCCGCAACTGGACGCCGGCTTCTACGGACAGACCCTCTTCTGGCAGAACTTCGTGTGCCTGGTGGCGCAGGACCATCCGCGCATCGGCGCGCGCCTCACGAGGAAAGCCTTCTCGGCGGAGTCGCACGCGCTCATCGCCTCCTCCGGCACCGGCCACGCGATCGTCGACAAGACCATCGCCCGTGCCGGCATCGAGCGCCGGGTGGCGGTGCGGCTGTCGAGCTTCCTGGGCGTGGCGCGCATCGTGGCGCAGACGCAGCTGCTGGCGGTGGTGCCGCGCATCCTGGGCGAGATCCTGTCCACGCAGGAGCCGGTGCGCCTGGTGGAGCCGCCCTTCGCCCTGCCCGACTACGCCGTCAAGCAGCACTGGCACGCGCGCTTCCACGCCGACGACGGCAACGCCTGGCTGCGGCGCACGCTGGCGCAGCTCTTCGGCGGGCGCAGGCCGGCGCCCTGAGAGGCGCGCCCGCGCCCCGTCAGCCGCCCCGCGCGCAGGCCTGCTCGAAGAAGGCCAGGACCTGCTCGCCCAGCCATGACTCGCCCGAATTGAAGTGCGCCACGACCGAGATGTGGTTGTGGTCGGGCAGGGCGATGTGCAGCGGCGCCCGGCCGCGCGCCTGGCCGACTACGTGCGCGAACTCCAGCCCGTAGACGTCCAGCCAGGGGTTCTCGTATTCGGCGTTGACCACCAGCACCGGCAGCTGCAGCCGCGCGGCATGCGCCACCGGCGAGAGCAGCGCCAGCCGGCCCTCGTTCTCGCCGTGGTAGGCGCGCACGCCGGCGGCGTTGGGGTTGTCGCGGCGCACGTCGGCACGCAGCCGCGCCGACACCAGCACCAGCGCGTGCGCCCTCGGGGCCAGGCCCAGCAGCGGATCGCAGGCGTAGGCGGCCGCGTGCGTGCCGCCGGCCGAATGGCCGACGAGGCAGACGCGCCGCGGATCGCCGCCGTGCGCGGCGGCGTGCCGCGCCACCCAGTCGCAGGCCAGTGCCACGTCCTGCGCGCCGCCGGGGTAGGGCGCCTCGCCGGCCAGCCGGTACTCGACGTTGATGCCGACGCAGCCCCGGCGCGCGAACCAGCGCAGCACGTTGCCCCACATCTGCACGGTGGCGTCCTTGGCGCCGCGCACGAAGGCGCCCCCGTGCACGAACACCACCACCGGCGCGCCGCGGGCGCCGGCCGGGCGGTATACGTCGAGGGTCTGCCGGGGGTGGCTGCCGTAGGCGATGTCGCGCGTCACCTGCACGCCGTCCGGCGCAGCGCAGGCGGCTTCCAGCAGCGGCTCGTACAGCGCCTTCGTCTCTTCGCTCGCCGCGCGGATGTCCAGGTGCCAGCGCGGGCCGATCTCGCGCAGCCGGGCCGTCAGCGCCGGCGGCCGGGCGTCGGCGGAATGGGCCGAGCGGGACACCGGGCTCAGAAGGTGTGAATGAATCCGGCGTGGCCGAGCGGGCTGCCAAAACGCCCCCAATCAAGGCGCAAAGCGCAGCCATAGCTCGGGCTATGGCGAGCATTTGCAACGCAGAGTGGGGGTGTTTTGGCAGAACGAGCGGGCATGTCGGGTTCGTTCACACCTTCTCATTCCCGCCGGAAGGCGGTGGCCTCGACCTCGAACAGCCACTCGGGCCGCGCCAGGGCGCGCACCACCAGCACGGTGGAAGCGGGCCGCGCCTCGCCGAGGAAGGGCTGGCGCACCGGCCCCAGCAGCGGCAGGTGCGCCGGGTCGACCAGGAAGGAGCCCACGCGGACCAGGTGGCGCGCGTCCATGCCGGCCTCGTGCAGCACCGCCGCGAGGTTGGCCCAGGCCTGGCGCGCCTGCGC
>NZ_JBIQNC010000266.1:0-5504 GCF_044462705.1 Xenophilus sp. | reverse complement strand
GGCGCGGCGCCGCGGTAGGGCGCGTGGGTCATCTTCAGGCCGGCCTCGGTCTTGAGCAGTTCCATCGCCAGGTGGTGCGGGCTGCCGGCGCCGGCCGAGGCGTAGTTGATGCCCTCCGCGCTGGCCTTGACCTGCGCGATGAACTCCTTGGCGTCCTTGGCCTTCACGGTCGGGCTCACCACCAGGATCATGGGGAAGCGGCCCATCAGCGCGACCGGCGCGAGGTCCTTCGTGGGGCTGTAGCTCAGGCTCTTGTAGAGCGCGGGGTTGAAGACCATCGTGCCGTTGTCGGCCGACAGCACCGTGTAGCCGTCGGGCGCGGAGCGCGCCACGTCGGCGGCGGCGATGGCCGTGTTGCCGCCCGGCTTGTTGTCGACCAGCACGGGCTGGTTGATCTGCGTGGACAACTGCTGGCCGATGGTGCGCGCCAGGAAGTCCGAGCCGCCGCCGGCCGGGTAGGGCACCAGCCAGCGCACCGGCTTGGAGGGCCATGCCTGCGCCTGCGCGGCCAGTGGCGCGGCCACCAGGGGGAGGGCGAGCAGGCAGCCTGCGATCAGCTTCTTCATCGTGTCTCCTTGTGGGAAATCAAAGGGTGTTCATGTATTGCGTAATTGTTTTGAGAATTGCGTAATTCATGAATCCGGGCTAACCCGGACACAATCCATGCCCTTTGCCCCTGCTGCGCCGTTCATGCCCCGTTCGCCCACCGCCCCCGAACCCGCTTCCCCGCCCCGCCAGCGCCGCCAGCGCGTGCAGGCCGCCGAGACCGGCATGGCCGTGCTCAAGGGCCTGGCCGGCCTGGGCGGGCGGGCCAGCCTGACGGCGCTGTCCGCCCAGGTGGGCGAGCCGCCGGCCAAGGTGCACCGCTACCTCGTCAGCCTGTGCCAGGAAGGGCTGGTCTCGCAGGACGCCGGATCGCAGCAGTACTTCCTGGGGCCGGAGGCCATCCGCATCGGCATGGCGGCCATGCGCCAGGCCGACCCGATCCGCGTCGCCGAGCCGGCGCTGGCGCGGCTGCGCGAGTCGCTGGAGGTCACCTGCTTCCTGGCGGTGATGGGCAACAAGGGGCCGACCATCGTGCGCTTCGAGGAGCCGGGGCTGCCCGTCACCCTGAACGTGCGCGTGGGCTCGGTGCTGCCGCTGCTGTGGTCGGCCACGGGGCGGGCCTTCCTCGGCTTTCTCGACGAGCGGGCGGTGCAGGCCCTGGCCGAGCGGGAGCTGGCCGCCGCTTCGGCGGAGCAGCGCGCGCTGCTGCCGCAGGAAGACCCCGTCGCCACGCTGCGGCGCGAGGTGCAGGCCGCCGGCTGCGCCGCCGTGCGCGACACCAACCTGCGCGGCATCAGCGCCGTCGCCGCGCCGCTGTTCGACCATGCCGGCCGCGTGTGCGGCGTGCTCACGGCGCTGGGCGCCACCGGCGGCTTCGATGCGTCGGTGGACGGCGCCATCGCCCACGCTGTGCGCCGCGAGGCGCGGGCCATCAGCGCGGTGCTGGGGCACGAGGCGCCATGAGCGCAGGCTCCTCGCGCCGGCGCGCCATCGAATTCACCCTCCTGCTTCCCCTGCTGCTGGCGGCGCAGCCCGTCGCCACCGACAGCTACCTGCCCGCGCTGCCCGCCATCGCGCGCGACCTGGGCTCGGCCACGGCCAGCCTCACCGTCTTCGTGCTGGCCTTCGGCTGCGCGCAGCTGCTGTGCGGCCCCTGGGCCGACCGCTTCGGCCGCCGGCCGGTGCTGCTGGCCGGGCTGGGCTGCTACGCGGTGGCGGCGCTGGGCTGCGCGCTGGCGCCCAGCGTGCCCTGGCTGGCGGCCGGCCGCGCGGTGCAGGGCTTCGCCATGGCGGCCATCCTGGTGTGCGCGCGCGCCGCGGTGCGCGACCTGTATCCGGCGCACGAGGGGCCGCACGTGATGGCGCGCGGCCTGACGGGCCTGGGCGTGGTGGCGCTGTTCGCGCCCGTCCTCGGCGCGTGGCTGGTGCAGGGCGCCGGCTGGCGCTGGGTGCTGGCGGCGATGGCCGCCTACGCCGCCGTGCTGTTCGCGCTGTGCTGGCGCGGCTTCGCCGAGACGCACCGTCCCGTGGCGCCGGGCGAGCCGGCCACGCCGGTGGCGCGGGGCAGCGCGCGTCAGGTGTTCGCCAGCCGCAGCTTCCGCGCCTGGGCCTCGGTGGCGGCAGCCACCTACGGCGGGCTGTTCTGTTTCCTGCTGCTCTCGCCGATGGTCTACATCGACCTGCTCGGCATGTCGCCGGCGATGTACGGGTGGATCCCGGCCGGCGGCTCGCTGGTCTACATCGTCAGCACCACGATGTGCCGGCGGCTGCTGCGCCGCTGGGGCCCGGTGCGCACGGTGCAGCTCGGCGCCTCGCTGAGCCTGGCCGGCGCGCTGGTGCAGGCGCTGGGCTGCGCGTTGGCGCCGGCTTCGGCGATCCCGCTGCTGGCGGGCCACGCGGTCTACGTGCTGGGGCACGGCATCCACCAGCCCTGCGGCCAGGCCGGCGCGGTGGGCGACCTGCCGCAGCTCGCGGGGCGGGCGGTGTCCTGGTCGGGCTTCGGGATGATGCTGGTCGCCTTCTGCGTGGGCCAGTTCGCGGCGGCCTTCGTGCTTCCGGGCATGCCGCACGGCGCCTGGCCGATGGTGCTGCCGATGGTGGCGGCCGGCGCCGCGCTGATGGCGATCGCCTTCGCCTGGCTGCCGCGGCTGCATCCGCGCGGCTAAAGACCTGCCGCCCGCAGCGTCTTGGCGGCAGGCACAGAATGCGCGGATGAACACGCCCACCACCCTGCAGATCGATTTCGTGTCCGACGTCTCGTGCCCCTGGTGCGCCGTGGGGCTGGCCTCGCTGGAGCGCGCGCTGGCGCGCGTGGCGCCGGACATCCGCGCCGAGCTGCATTTCCAGCCCTTCGAGCTGAACCCGGACATGGTGCCCGAGGGCGAGGACTCGATCGAGCACCTGATGCGCAAGTACGGCATCGGCGAGGCGCAGGTGCGCGCCAACGGCGAGGCGCTGCGCCAGCGTGGCGAGTCGGTGGGCTTCCCCTTCGACCTGGACAAGCGCAAGCGCGTGTGGAACACCTTCGACGCGCACCGCCTGCTGCACTGGGCCGAGCACGAGGGGCCGGACCGGCAGCTCGCGCTGAAGAAGGCGCTGTTCAAGGCCTACTTCATCGACGGGCAGAGCCCGGCCGACCACGAGCTGCTGGTGCGCCTGGCCGGCGAGGCGAGGCTGGACGAGGCGCGTGCGCGCGAGATCCTGGCGGGCGACGAATTCGCCGCCGAGGTGCGCGAGCGCGAACGGCTCTACACCGGCGCCGGCATCCATTCGGTGCCCGCCGTCATCGTCAACCGGCAGCACCTGATCTCCGGCGGCCAGCCGGTGGAGGTGTTCGAGCGCGCGCTGCGGCAGATCGCGGGGGCGCAGCCCTCCGCCGTGATGACGGCCTGAGCCGCGATTCAGCCCTGGCGACCCGCAGCGGCCCATGCCAGGGCACCCGCGAAGCGGCTTGGGGGTGCTTCAGTTTTCGCCGGGCGCCTTCACCTCCGACACCACGCGCGCGTGGCGCCGGAAGGTCCAGTAGGCGCTGGCCCAGTCCATCAGCACGATGAGCCGGTTGCGGAAGCCGATCAGGAAGTACACGTGCACGAACAGCCAGAACAGCCACGCGAAATAGCCCGAGAAGCGCAGCGGGCCGAAGGGCGTGGGCAGGTCCACCACCGCCGAGTTGCGGCCGATGGTGGCGAGGTTGCCCCAGTCGCGGTAGCGGAAGGGCCGCGTCGGCCGGCCCGCCATGCGCGCCAGGATGGCCGCCGCCGCTGCGCGGCCCATCTGCTTGGCGCCGGGTGAGACGCCGGGCACCGGCCGCGGCGGCTGGCCCGGCACGTGGCTCATCGCGGCGGCCAGGTCGCCGACCACGCTGATCTCCGGGTGGCCGGGCAGGCTCAGGTCGGGCTCCACCTTCACGCGGCCGGCGCGGTCGCACTCGGCGCCGGTGGCGGCCGCCAGCATGCGGCCCAGCGGCGAGGCCGCCACGCCCGCGGCCCACACGATGCACCTGCTGGCGATGCGCCGGGCGGTGCCGTCCGGGCCCTTGATCTCCAGGCCCTCGCCGTCGATGCGGGTCACCATCGCGTCGACGTGCACCTTCACGCCCAGGTGCTCCAGTTGTTCCCTGGCGCGCTGGCTCAGCTTCTCGGGCATGGCCTGCAGCACGCGCGGGCCGCCTTCGAGCAGCAGCACCTCGGCCTCGGCCGGCACGATGCGGCGGAACTCGCCGGCAAGCGTGTGGCGCGCGATCTCGGCCAGCGTGCCGGCCATCTCCACGCCGGTCGGCCCGCCGCCGATCACCACGAAGGTCAGCAGGGCGCGGCGGCGCACGGGGTCGCTTTCCAGCTCCGCCAGCTCGAAGGCCAGCAGCACGCGGCGGCGGATCTCGAAGGCGTCGGCCAGCGTCTTCAGGCCCGGCGCGTCGGCGGCCCAGGCGTCGTTGCCGAAGTAGCTGTGCGTGGCGCCGGCCGCGACGATCAGGTGGTCGTAGGGCAGCACGTGGCCGTCGGCCAGGCGCACCGTGCGGGCCGCGGCGTCGATGGCGGTGACCTCGCCCAGCAGCGTGGTCACGTTCGGCTGGCCGCGGAACAGCAGCCGCGCCGGCGCCGCGATCGAGGGCGCCGCCAGCCCCGCCGTCGCCACCTGGTAGAGCAGGGGCTGGAAGAGGTGGTGGTTGGTCTTCTCGACCACCGTCACGTCCACCGCCGCATGGCGCAGCGCGCGCGCCGCCTCCAGGCCGCCGAAGCCGCAGCCGATGATGAGCACGCGGGGGCGGGAAGACGAGGTGGCGGAGGCGGTCATGCGGGGATTATGGTCAGGGCAGGGAGCGAACCGCGAGGTGCCTGTGCGCCATCGTCCTACGCGGCGGCGGCGGCGCGGCCACTAAAAAGAACCAGGACCGGAAGAGGACACCAATGCATTCACCCCACGCGGCGCCGCAGCGCGCCGGCGAGCCGGCCTGCGCGCTGCGCGGGCGCTACCGCTCGGTACGCGCCCACACGCTCGAACTGGCCGCCCCCCTGTCGCCCGAAGACCAGTGCATCCAGTCGATGCCCGACGCCAGCCCGGCCAAGTGGCACCTGGCGCATACCACCTGGTTCTTCGAGACGGTGCTGCTGGAGCGGCACGTGCCCGGCTACCGCGTGTTCGACCGGCGCCTGCACTACCTCTTCAACTCCTACTACGAGGCGCTGGGGCCGCGCCATCCGCGCCCGCAGCGCGGGCTGCTGACGCGGCCCTCGCTGCAGGAAGTGCACGCCTACCGGGCCCATGTGGACGCCGCGATGGAATCGCTCCTCGACGGCGCCGACGCGGCGGCGCTGGCGCGCGTCGAGCCCATCGTCACGCTGGGCCTGCACCACGAGCAGCAGCACCAGGAACTGCTGCTCACCGACATCCTGCACGCCTTCTCATGCAACCCGCTGCTGCCCGCGTACCGCGCGCCGGCCGCGCCGGCGCTGCGGCTG
>NZ_JBIQNC010000265.1:3662-5580 GCF_044462705.1 Xenophilus sp. | reverse complement strand
GCGCGCACAATAGCCCGATGTGGACCGCGCTCACCGACAGCCTCTGTGACCTGGGCGAATCGCCGTTCTGGCATCCGCAGGAGCGTTCGCTCTACTGGCTCGACATCGCGGGCTGCCAGGTGCTGCGCACGCGCGGGCCCATCGGCGCCGGCGTGCAGGTCGAGCGCTGGCCGCTGCCGCAGGCGCCCGGCTGCATGGCCCCGGCCAGGCGCGGCGGGCTGGTGATCGCGCTGCGCGACGGCATCTATCGGGCGCGCACGTGGGGCGGGCCGCTGGCGCGCATGGCCGCCGCGGCGCACGACGGCGCCACGATGCGCTTCAACGACGGCAAGTGCGATCCGCTGGGCCGCTTCTGGGCCGGCTCGATCAACGAGGCAAAGACCGGGCGCAACGCGGCGCTGTACTGCCTCGACCCGCGCGCCGCCGGCGCCGCGCTCGAACCCAAGGCCGGCGACGCGATGACCGCCAACGGCCTGGCCTTCGGCGCCGGCACGCTGTACTGGACCGACACCCCCTCGCACACCATCCGCACCTACCCCTGGGAGCCCGAGGCCAACCGCCTCGGCCCGCCGCGCGCGTGGCGCCGCTTCGACGCGAAGCAGGAGGGCGCCCCCTACGGCGGCCGGCCCGACGGCGCCACGCTCGACGCGCAGGGCCGCTATTGGGTGGCGATGTACGAGGGCGCGCAGGTGCTGTGCCTCGACGGCGCCGGCGGCGGCACCCTCGCCGCGCTGCCCGTGCCGGTGCAGTGCCCCACCATGCCCTGCTTCGGCGGCGACGACCTGCGCACGCTCTTCGTCACCTCGGCCCGCAAGGGCCGGCCGGCCGACGAGCTGGCGCGGCAGCCCGACGCCGGCCGTGTGCTGATGCAGCGCGTGGAGGCGGCCGGCCGGCCGGTGGACTTCTTCGACGACTGAACGGCCGGCCGCTGTCCCCCATGTCCTTCCGCGCCATCCCGCCCATCCACTGCCTCGTGACCTTCGAGACGCTGGCCCGCCTGCGCAGCGTCAGCCGCGCGGCGGACGAGCTGTGCGTGACCGCCAGCGCCGTGAGCCACCGCGTGCGTCAACTGGAGGCGCACGTGGGCCTGCGCCTGTTCTCGCGCGGCGACTTCTCGCTCACCGCCGAGGGCGTGGCCTACCTGGCACAGGTGCGCACCGGCCTGGCGGCGCTGCAGCACCTGCCGGCCCGCCGCGGCGGCGAGGAGACCACGCGGCTGAAGGTGGCGCTCACGCCGACCTATGCGCGCACCTACGTGATGCCGCGGCTGGAGACTTTCCGCACCGCCTACCCGGAGGTGGAGCTGACGCTGCAGGTGTCCATCCCGCTGCTGAACGTGACGGCCGAGGACGCCGACCTGGAGGTGCGCTTCGGCACCGGCGGCTACACCGACCGCGAGTACCGCGTGGTTGCCGCCGGCGAGGTCACGCCGGCCTGCAGCCCGGCCTTCCTGGCCGAGCACGGGCCCTTCGACGGCTTCGAGACGGCCGACGAGCTGCGCCAGGCGCGCCTGATCCGCAGCCCGCTGGAGCCCTGGAGCACCTGGTTCGCCGCCTGCGGCCTGCCGCTGCGCGAGCCCGACGCCGGCGCGCAGTTCAACGACCTGGGCCTGGTGTACGACGCGGCGGCGGCCGGCTTCGGCGTCGCGCTGGTGCGGCTGGACATGGGCGCCGCCTGGTTCGACAGCGGCCGGCTGCAGCGCCTGTCGCGCCGCGCGGTGCCTTCGCCCAACGCCAACTACATCTGCTGGAAGCCCGGCACGCTGGAGCGCTGGGAGTGCGCGGCCTTTGTCGACTGGCTGGTGCAGGGGCCCGGACCAACGCCGGCCGCCGCACAAAAGCTCAACGCGGGCTGAAAAAACTTCACGGCGGGGCGGCCGGCCCGCCCGGCGGGGCGGGCGGACAATACCCGGCGCGCA
>NZ_JBIQNC010000265.1:0-3562 GCF_044462705.1 Xenophilus sp. | reverse complement strand
CCGGACAGCAAGGCGCCCTCGGCCGCGCCGAGCGGCAGTCGCAGATCGTGCGGGCGCTGGCCGCGCACCTGCCGGCCCATGCGCTGCTGTGGCAGGCCGAGGACACGGTGCCCTACGAGTGCGACGGCCTCACCGCCTACCGCCAGCGCCCGCTGGTGGTGGCCCTGCCCGAGACCGAGGCGCAGGTGGCCGCGGTGCTGAGGAGCTGCCACGCGCTCGGCGTGCCGGTGGTGGCGCGCGGCGCGGGCACGGGCCTGTCGGGCGGCGCGATGCCGCATGCGGAGGGCGTCACGCTGTCGCTCGCCAAGTTCAACCGCATCCTGAAGATCGACCCGGTGGCGCGCACGGCCGTCGTGCAGTGCGGCGTGCGCAACCTTGCCATCAGCGAGGCGGCAGCGCCCTACGGCCTGTACTACGCGCCCGACCCGTCGAGCCAGATCGCCTGCACCATCGGCGGCAACGTGGCCGAGAACTCCGGCGGCGTGCACTGCCTGAAGTACGGCCTGACGCTGCACAACGTGCTGCGCGTGCGCGGCTTCACCGCGGAGGGCGAGGCGGTCGAGTTCGGCAGCGAGGCGCTGGACTGCGCGGGCCTGGACCTGCTGCCGCTGGTCGTCGGCAGCGAGGGCATGCTGGCCGTCACCGTCGAGGTGACGGTGAAGCTGGTGCCCAAGCCGCAGCTCGCGCGCTGCATCATGGCCAGCTTCGACGACATCCAGAAGGCCGGCGACGCGGTGGCCGCGGTCATCGCGGCCGGCATCATCCCGGCCGGGCTGGAGATGATGGACAAGCCCATGACCCGCGCCGTCGAGGACTTCGTGCGCGCCGGCTACGACCTGGAGGCCGAGGCCATCCTGCTGTGCGAGTCCGACGGCACGCCGGAGGAGGTCGAGGAAGAGATCGGCCGCATGACCGACGTGCTGCGCGGCTGCGGCGCCACCGCCATCGCGGTGAGCGAGAGCGAGGAGGAGCGGCTGAAGTTCTGGAGCGGGCGCAAGAACGCTTTTCCCGCCTCGGGCCGCATCAGCCCCGACTACATGTGCCTCGATTCGACCATCCCGCGCAAGCGCCTGGCCGACATCCTGATCGCCATCCAGCAGATGGAGAAGAAGTACGGCCTGCGCTGCTGCAACGTCTTCCACGCCGGCGACGGCAACCTGCACCCGCTGGTGCTGTTCGACGCCAACGACCCCGACGAGCTGCACCGCTGCGAACTGTTCGGCGCCGACATCCTGGAGACCAGCGTGGCGATGGGCGGCACCGTCAGCGGCGAGCACGGCGTGGGCGTGGAGAAGCTCAACAGCATGTGCGTGCAGTTCACGCCGGAAGAGAACGCGCAGATGCTGGCCGTCAAGGCCGCCTTCGACCCGGCCGGGCTGCTCAATCCCGGCAAGGTGATTCCCTCGCTGGTGCGCTGCGCCGAGTACGGCAAGCAGGTGGTGCGCGGCGGCGTGCTGCCGCACCCTGATCTTCCCCGCTTCTGATGACCGCTCTGAACGACTGCATCGACCGCATCCGCGCCGCCGCCGAGCGGCGCACGCCGCTGCGCATCCGCGGCGGCGGCAGCAAGGACTTCCACGGCGCCTCGCTGCAAGGCGATCTGCTCGACACGGCGCCGCTGGCCGGCGTCGTCAGCTACGAGCCGAGCGAGCTGGTCGTCACCGTGGGCGCCGGCACGCCGCTGCACGAGCTGGAAGCCATGCTGGCCGAACGGCGCCAGTGCCTGCCCTTCGAGCCGCCGCACTTCGCGCACGTGCCCGGCGCGGGGCCGGCCACCGTCGGAGGCATGGTGGCCTGCGGGCTGTCGGGCCCGTCGCGCGCCAGCGTCGGCTGCGTGCGCGACTACGTGCTCGGCGCCGCGATGGTCAACGGCCGCGGCGAGCACCTGCGCTTCGGCGGCACGGTGATGAAGAACGTGGCGGGCTACGACGTCTCGCGCGTGCTGGCGGGCTCGATGGGGCAGCTCGGGCTGATCACCGAGGTGAGCCTGAAGGTGCTGCCCGTGCCGCCGGCCGAGGCGACGCTGGAGTTCGGCTGTACACAGGCCGAGGCGCTGCGCCTCCTCAACGGCTGGGGCGGGCAGCCCTGGCCGCTCAACGCCAGCGCCTGGCAGGCTTCGGGCGAAGGCCCCGACGGCGTGCTCTGGCTGCGCCTGCGCGGCGCGGTGGCGGCCGTGGAATCGGCCTGCCGCCACCTCGGCGGCGAGCGCCGCGCGCACCCGCATGCGGCCGAGGACTGGGCGGCGCTGCGCGACCAGCGGCTGCCCTTCTTCGCCGATGCGAAGGCGAAGGGGCTGGCGTTGTGGCGCGTGTCGGTGCCGCAGACGGCGCCGGTGCTGGCGCTGCCGGGGCAGCCGCTGGTCGAGTGGCACGGCGGCCTGCGCTGGTACGCGCTGCCGGCCGGCCACGCCGCCGCGGTGCGCGATGCGGCGCGCGCCGCCGGCGGGCACGCGACGCTCTTCCTCGCTGCCGCCGCCGGCGGCCCGGACGAGCCGCGCTTCGACACGCCGAGCCCGGCGCTCGCGCGCATCCACCAGGCGCTGCGCGAGCGCTTCGATCCCGCCGGCATCTTCAACCCCGGCCGCCTCGCCGCCTGAAGCCGTGCGACGCCTGCGCTACCTCACCGACCGCCACCGCGCGCCCTCCACCAACCGGGTGCTGGGCCTGCTGCTGGCCTTCAACGCGGGCGCGATGAACGCGGGCGGCTTCCTGGTGCTGCACATGTACACCTCGCACATGACCGGCTTCGCCTCGCAGGTGGCCGATGCCATCGTGCTGGGGCAGACCACGCTGCTGCTCAACGCGCTGGGCGCCATCCTCGCCTTCGTGTGCGGCGCGGCCGTGGCGGCCATCCAGATCAACTGGGGCCGCCAGCACCGCCTGCGCCATCCCTACGCGCTGCCGCTGCTGTTCGAGGCGGCGCTGATGCTGCCCTTCGGGCTCATGGGCGCCATCACGCTGGGCTGGCACACGCCCTTCGCGGTGCCGCTCACCGTGCTGCTGCTGAGCTTCATCATGGGCCTGCAGAACGCGCTGGCGGCCAAGACCTCCGCCGGCAAGGTGCGCACCACGCACATGACGGGCAACCTCACCGACCTGGGCATCGAGCTGGGCAAGATGCTCTACTGGAACCGGCACGGCCGCCCCGCCGGCCAGCTGGTGCGCCACAACGCGCCGCGGCTGCGCCTCTTCGGCGGGCTGGTGCTGATGTTCGTGGCCGGCGGCCTGGCCGGCGCGGCCGGCTTCAAGTGGCTGGGCTTCATCTGCGTGCTGCCGCTGGCGGCGCTGCTGCTGTCGCTGTCGCTGCCGCCCTTCCTCGACGACGTGCGCCGCTCGCGCGAGCTGCGCCAGGCCCTGCAGGCGGTGGCCGACACGCTGCGCCTGCGCCGGCGCAAGACGCCGCCGCCCGGCGACACGCCCGAGCCGCCCGCCGCCTGATTCCCCCACGAGAAGACCATGCAAACCGAACTGGCCCCCGAGTTCCAGGGCACCGACGCCGGCCGCGAGGCCGAGGCCATCCTGCGCAAGTGCGTGCACTGCGGCTTCTGCACCGCCACCTGCCC
>NZ_JBIQNC010000264.1:0-5618 GCF_044462705.1 Xenophilus sp. | reverse complement strand
CGCCGCGCGTCGCGCTCTCGGCGCTGGCGGCGCCCACGCCGGCCTGCAGCGCGACCGTGGGCCGCCACAGGGCGTCCGCCAGCCGTGCCTGCGTGGCGCCGGCCTCGCGAGCGGCGAGGGCGGCGGCGTGGGCCGGGTCGTGCTCGAGCGCGGCGCGCCAGGCGTCCATCAGGTCGAGCGCCCGCGCTGGCGGCGCCACCAGCGCCGCGGCGGCGAACGCCAGCGCCGCGAGCCGCCGGCCTGCGCTGCTGCCCCGTCGTGCCACGGTGCGCCTCAGCAGCCGGGCCGCACGCCCAGCTTGCGCAGGATGATTTCCAGCGGGCACCAGCGCGTGAAGGCGCTCTGCAGCAGGTTCAGCCCGACGAAGGCGGTGAAGGCCAGCCACCAGGGGCTGTAGAACACCGGGCTGCCCGGCACGCCGAGGGCCAGCGAGACCAGCACGAAGGTGCCGGCGAACATGCGCACGAGTTGCCAGGAGGTCATGGTCGTTCTCCAGTGGGGGAAGGGGGAAGGGAAGGCGGGGCGGCTTCGCGGCGACGCATCGCGACGAAGTACAGCAGCGGGATGACGACCAGCGTCAGCAGCGTGCTGACCAGGATGCCGAACACCAGCGAGATGGCCAGGCCGTTGAAGATCGGGTCGTCCAGGATGAAGAAGGCGCCCAGCATGGCCGCCAGGCCGGTCAGCAGGATCGGCTGGGCGCGCGTGGCGGCGGCATCGACCACCGCCCGCGCCAGCGGCACGCCGAGGGCCTGCTGCAGCGCGATGAAGTCCACCAGCAGGATGGAGTTGCGCACGATGATGCCGGCCAGGGCGATCATCCCGATCATGCTGGTGGCGGTGAAGGGCGCGTCCAGCAGCGCGTGGCCCGGCATCACGCCCGCCAGCGTGAGCGGGATGGGCGCCATGATGATCAGCGGCAGCAGGTAGGAGCCGAACTGCGCCACCACCAGCAGGTAGATCAGCACCAGCCCCACGGCGTAGGCCAGGCCCATGTCGCGGAAGGTCTCGTAGGTGATCTGCCACTCGCCGTCCCACTTGAGGGCATAGCCGCGGTACGGGTCCTCGGGCGGGCGGATGAAGGTCTCGCCCAGCGCGCCGCCGCCGGGCACCGGCAGCGCGGCGATGGCGCTGCGCATCCGGAACATGCCGTACAGCGGGCTGTCCACCGCGCCGGCCATGTCGCCCGTCACGTAGTTCACGGGCAGCAGGTCCTTGTGGAAGACGGGCTGCTCGCGCAGCGTGTCGCTCTGGGTGACCAGCTCGCGCAGCGGCACCAGCTGGCCGGCGGCGCCGCGCACCGCCAGCTGCAGCAGCGCGTCCAGGTCGCCCTGCCGCTCGGGCGGCAGCATCAGCAGGGCGGCGGCCGGGTACTTGCCCGCGTCGTGCAGCCAGGTGGCCGCCTCGCCGGCCAGGCCGGCGCGCAGCGTGTCCACCACCGCCTGCTGCGGCACGCCGAGCCGGGCGGCCTTGGCGCGGTCCACCAGCAGCACCGTGCGCGGCGCCTCGGCGATGCTGCTGTCGTCCACGTCGACGATGCCCGGCGTGCGCTCGAACACGCCGCGCACCGCCCGGGCCACCGCGAGCCGTCCCTCGGCCTCGGGACCGTACACCTCGGCCACGATGGGCGAGAGCACCGGCGGGCCGGGCGGCACCTCCACCACCTTGACGTTGGCGCCGAAGGCGCGGCCGATGCGCTGCAGCTCGGGGCGCAGCCGAGTGGCGATGGCGTGGCTCTGCTCCGTGCGGTGATGCTTGTCCGCCAGGTTCACCTGCAGGTCGCCCACCTCGCCGCCGGCGCGCAGGTCGTACTGGCGCACCAGGCCGTTGAAGTTGATCGGCGCGGCGGTGCCGGCATAGGCCTGGTAGTCCGTGACCTCGGGCTGCCGGGCCAGGTAGGCGCCCAGGGCGCGCAGCGCGGCGGCGGTGCGCTCCACCGGCGTGCCGGCCGGCATGTCGACGACGACCTGGAACTCCGACTTGTTGTCGAAGGGCAGCATCTTCAGCACCACCAGGCCCAGCGCCGGCAGCGCCAGCGACACCGCGACCAGCGCCGCCACGCCGGCGCCCAGCAGCGCGCGGCGGCGCCGGCCGCGCGCCTCGTCGAGCAGCGGCGCGAACACACGCCCGAACAGCGGATGCAGCCGGGCCGCGAGGCCCTTGGCGCCGTGGCCGCCCTGCGCGTGCGCGCCGCCGCGCAGCCACAGCCGCGCCAGCCACGGCGTGACCACGAAGGCCACGGCCAGCGACAGCAGCATCCCCATGCTGGCGTTGATCGGGATGGGGCTCATGTACGGCCCCATCAGGCCGCTGACGAAGGCCATCGGCAGCAGCGCGGCGATCACCGTGAACGTGGCCAGGATGGTGGGGCCGCCGACCTCGTCCACCGCGCCGGGGATGAGCTGCGCGAGCGTCCTGTCGGGGTGCAGCACGCGGTGGCGGTGGATGTTCTCGACCACCACGATGGCGTCGTCCACCAGGATGCCGATGGAGAAGATCAGCGCGAACAGCGACACCCGGTTGAGCGTGAAGCCCCACGCCCACGAGGCGAACAGCGTCGCGGTGAGCGTGAGCACGACGGCGCTGCCGACGATGGCCGCCTCGCGCCGGCCGAGCGCGAAGAACACCAGCGCCACCACCGAGGCGGTGGCGAACATCAGCTTCTGGATCAGCTTGAGCGCCTTGTCGTTGGCGGTGGCGCCGTAGTTGCGCGTCTCGGCCACCTGCATGCCCTGCGGGATGACGGTGTTGCGCAGTTCGTCCACGCGGCGCATCACGGCGTCGGCCACGTCGATGGCGTTCTCGCCGGGCTTCTTGGTGATGGCGAGGGTGACGGCCGGGTGCTCCGCGCCGTCGGGGCCGGCCGTGCCGTGCCAGACATACCGCGCGGCGGGCAGCGGTCCTTCGACGACCTCGGCCACGTCGCGCAGGAAAACGGGCCGCCCGTCGCGCACGCCGACCACCAGCGCCCCCACTTCGCCGGCATCGTGCAGGAAGGCGCCCGCCTCGATGGCGATGCTGCGGTCACCGCCCAGCAGCTCGCCCGCCGGCAGGCTCCGGTTCGCCCCCTGCAGGGCCTGGCGCAGGTCGGCCACCGTGAGGCCGGCGCCGGCCAGGCGCGCCGGGTCCATCTCCACCCGTACGGCGCGGCCGGGGCCGCCGATGGTGCGCACCTCGCGCGTGCCGCGCACGCGCTTGAGGTCGGCCTCCAGGCTGTGGGCCACGCGCTCCAGGTCGTAGGGGCCGATGCCGTCCGCGGTGGCGTGCAGCGTCAGGCTGACGATGGGCACGTCGTCGATGCCCTTGGGCCTGACCAGGGGCGGGCCCGCGCCGAGGCCGGCCGGCAGCCAGTCGGCATGGGCGCTCACGGCGTCGTGCAGGCGCACCAGCGCCTCGGTGCGCGGCAGCCCCACCTTGAACTGCACCGTCACCAGCGCCATGCCGGGGCGCGAGACCGACATCACGTGCTCGATGCCGGCGATCTGCGACAGCACCTGCTCGGCCGGCGTCGCCACCATCTGCTCCACGTCCCGCACCGAGGCGCCGGGGAAGGGGATGAGCACGCTGGCCATCGTGGCGTTGATCTGCGGCTCCTCCTCGCGCGGCGTCACCAGCACCGCGAAGACGCCCAGCAGCAGCGCCATCAGCGCCAGCAGCGGCGTGATGCGCGCCTGCTCGAAGTAGCCGGCGATGCGGCCGGAGACGCCGAGGCGGCGGACCGGGTCGGGTGCGTTCATGGCCGGGTCCTCAGCGCATGCGGGCGGCCGCCTGCGGGTCCAGCGCCACCTGCTCGCCGGCCTCCACGCCTGCGAGCACCTCCACCGCGTCGCCCGCCGCCGGGCCCAGCCGCACCTGGCGCAGCAGCGCGCGGCCGTCGGCGCCGACGACGTACACCGCCGTCAGCTCGGCGCGCCGCACGACGGCGGCGGCAGGCACCAGCAGCCGCGGGCCGCCGGCGGCCGGCCGCGCGGCCGGCAGCAGCACCCGGGCGAACTGGCCGGGGCGCGCGCCGGCCAGGCCGCCGGGCAGCGCGAGCCGCAATTCGCGCGTGTGGGTGCCCGGGTCGGCGGCGGGCAGCCATTGCAGGGAGGCCGGCCGCACCGCCGACGCGGCGCCCGCCAGGCGGATCTCCACCGCCTGCGGCGCCGGCGTGGCGGACGACGCGCTTTCCGGCACCGCCACCCGCACCCGCAGGGCGGCCGGGTCGTAGAGGGTGAGCAGCGGGCGGCCGGGCATGGCCATGTCGCCCAGCACCACGCTCACGTCGGCCACCACGCCGTCGTAGGGCGCCTGGATGACGTGGAAGCCCGACTGGGTGCGCGCGGCCGCCGCGCCGGCCAGCTGCGCCGCCGTCTCGGCCCGGGCGGCCTTGAACTGCGCCTCGGCCCGGTCCAGCGCCGCCTGGCTGATGTAGTGCCGGCGGAACAGCTGCTGCTGGCGCTCGTACTCGCGCGCGGCGGCATCCCGCGCGGCGCCGGCGGCCGCCGCCTGGGCGGCACGGGCCGCGGCGGCCTGCTCGGCCGCGCGGGCGTCCAGGCGCAGCAGGACCTGGCCGGCGCGCACCGCGTCGCCCGCCTTCACCAGCAGGGCCACCACCGCGCCCTGCACCTGCGCCGCCACCACCGTCTGGCGTACCGCCTCGACCACGCCGTCGAAGCCGGCCGGCCCGGCGCGCTCGGCGACGGTCACCGGCGCGGTGGCCAGTGCGCCGGGCCCGGCCGCGGCCGGCGCCGTTGCGGCGCAGGCCCACAGCAGCGCGGCCGCGGCGGCCCGCCGGGCGCCGCGGAGTCGATGGAGGTTCGAGGAACGGTGAGACATGGTTGGCCGCGCATCCTGTTTATATTAGTATTTACGCAATTAGCTAAATAGTCAACCATGAGGCGATGCGGATCGACGGCGACAGCGATGGGGCATGATTCGCTACCCGATGCCTCAGCCTGTTCCCGCATGGAAGGACTGCCCCCCGAAGCCCTGAAGGAAGTCGCGGCCTATTTCCAGGCCCTGGCGGAGCCCGCGCGGCTGCAGTTGCTGAACCTGCTGCGCGGGGGCGAGCGCACGGTGGGCGAGCTGGCCCAGCTGTGCGGCTTCACGGCGGCCAACGCGTCGCGCCATCTGGCCTTCCTGACGCGCCAGGGGCTGGTGGAGCGCGAGGGCCGCGGCACCAGCGTCTACTACCGCATCGCGGACCCGTCGGTGTATGCCCTGTGCGACCTGGTGTGCGGCAGCATCGCGCGGCAGTTCGAGCAGGCCGCCAGCCAGCGGAAGGTCTTCACCCGGGCGCGGCGAACCGCCGGCGCCGCGCGCCGGAAGCCCTGAGCGGGCCAGGCCCGGATGTCCTCGATGTCCGGCCGCTCCCAGTGCCGCCGCCCGGCGATGCCGGCGATGGAGCCCCTGGCGATCACCTCGCCTGCGTCGGAATCGTCGGCCGGCGGCGGCGCGTGGCCGGCACCGAAACCTTCGACAGGCGATCCTTGACGCAGATCCGCCTCAGGGCGTGAAGCCCAGCACCTTCATCGGCCGTGCCAGGCCGCGCCGCGCGCGCGCCATGCCGTTCCAGGGCGCATTGCCGGTGCCGGCCATGCGCGGGCGCACGGTGGCCAGCGTCCAGTGGGCGCCGC
>NZ_JBIQNC010000263.1:0-5667 GCF_044462705.1 Xenophilus sp. | reverse complement strand
CGCGCCGTGCCCGACGTGCGGATGAACCCGCTGCTGCTCAAGCCCGAGCGCGACACGGCCAGCCAGGTGGTGCTGATGGGCCGGGTCGACGAAGCGATGGCATGCGTGCCCTGGCGCGAGCGCAGCGCGCTCGTGTGGCCGCGTGTGGCCGAGGCCTTCGACGCGCTGGCCGCAGCGCACGACGTGGTGGTGCTGGAAGGCGCGGGCTCGCCGGCCGAGATCAACCTGATGGCGAGCGACATCGTCAACCTGCGCATGGCCCGCCATGCCGGTGCGCGCTGCCTGCTCGCCACCGACATCGACCGCGGCGGCGCCTTCGCCCACCTGTACGGCACCTGGGCGCTGATGCCCGAAGCCGACCGCGCGCGGCTGGCGGGCTTCGTGCTCAACCGCTTCCGCGGCGACGCAGCGCTGCTGGCGCCGGGGCCGCAGCAACTGCAGCAGCTCACCGGCGTGCCGACCGTGGCGACGCTGCCCATGTGGCGCGAGCACGGCCTGCCGGAGGAGGACGGCGTGTTCGACGCCGGCACGATCGGTCATACCGATGCACGCCTCACGGTCGCGGTCGTCGCGTATCCGCGCATCAGCAACCTCGACGAGTTCCAGCCGCTCAAGCGCGTGCCGGGCCTGCGCCTCGTCTGGGCGCGCACGCCGGGCGAGCTGGCCGGCGCCGACTGGATCGTGCTGCCCGGCTCCAAGGCCACCGCCGACGACCTGCAATGGCTGCGCCGCCAGGGCCTGGACCGCGCCATCGCCGCGCATGCGGCGGCCGGCGGCGCGGTGCTCGGCATCTGCGGCGGCCTGCAGATGCTGGGCGAGGCGCTGGTCGATCCGCACGGCATCGACGGCAACGCCGCCGGCCTGGGCCTGCTGCCGCTGGTGACGGTGTTCGAGCGCGAGAAGACGGTGCGCCACCGCCGCGCCCGCTTCGGCGCGCTGGACGGGCCGTGGGCGGCGCTCGCGGGCTGCGAGGTGGCGGGCTACGAGATCCACCACGGCCGCACCGCGCTGCATCCCTCGCTCGCTGGCGACGGCGGCGAGGCGATGCCGGACGGCCTGGCCTGGCGCAACGCGCGCGGCAACGTGCTGGGCGTGTACCTGCACGGCCTGTTCGAGGACGCGGCGGCGCTGCACGCGCTGTTCGGCGCCGAGGTGCCCACGCTCGACGCCGTGTTCGACGGCCTGGCCGATTTCATCGACGACCATTTCCAGCCCGGTGCGCTCGCCGGGCTGCTCCAACCCGCACCGTGACCGATCCGCTGATCCCCGACCTGCCCGACATCGACGACCCGCAACTGGCTGCGCGCCTGCAGTCGCTCATCGACCACAAGATCAAGCCGCTCGGCGCGCTCGGCCGCCTGGAGGCGCTGGCCGTGCGCCTGGGCCTGATCCTCGGCACCGAGGCGCCGCGCCTGGAACGGCCGCAGATGCTGGTGTGCGCCGGCGACCACGGCCTGGCGGCGCGCGGCGTGTCGGCCTATCCGCAGGAGGTGACGGCGCAGATGGTGCTGAACTTCCTGGCCGGCGGCGCCGCGGTGAGCGTGCTGGCGCGCCAGCACGGCCTGGCCCTCACGGTGGTGGACTGCGGCATCGCGCGCGAGCTGCCCGCGCAGCCCGGCCTGCTGCAGCGGCGCATCGGACCCGGCACGGCCGACATGCTGGCAGGCCCGGCGATGACCCGTGCGCAGTGCGACGCAGCCATCGCCAACGGCCGCGAGATCGTGCGCGCGCTGCCGGGCAACGCGCTGCTGCCGGGCGAGATGGGCATCGGCAACACCTCGTCGGCCTCGCTGCTGCTGGCGCGGCTGGCGGGGCAGGACATCGACGCCTGCACCGGCGTCGGCACCGGCCTGGACGACGCCGGCCGCGCGCGCAAGCGCGACGTGCTGCGCGAGGTGCTGGCGCGGCATGCGCGGGCCACGGCGCCGCTCGATGCGCTGGCGGCCTTCGGCGGCTTCGAGATCGCCACGCTCGTCGGCGCCGTGCTGCAGGCCGCGCAGGAGCGGCGGGTGATCGTGGTCGACGGTTTCATCGCCAGCGCCGCCGTGCTGGTGGCGCATGCGCTGCAGCCGCGCGTGGTGCAGCGCTGCGTGGCGGCCCACGGCTCGGCCGAGCCGGGCCATGCGCCGATGCTGCGCGCGCTGGGCCTCGTGCCCCTGCTCGATCTGGACCTGCGGCTGGGCGAGGGCTCCGGCGCCGCGCTGGCCTGGCCGCTGCTGGAGTCGGCCTGCCGCATCCTGCGCGAGATGGCGAGCTTCGAGTCGGCGGGCGTGTCGACCCGGGGCTGACGCCGCGCGCGGCCCTGGCAGAACAGGGCGCGTGGATAACATGCGCGCCATCTGCGGCGGGAGTTCCCTCGTGAAGACCTTCAAGAAAATCGTCCTGGGCGCGCTGGCGCTCCTGGTGCTGGCCGGCGTGGCCGGCTGGTTCAGCCTCGACAAGGAAACGCGCGGCTTGCTCAGGGCGCTGCCCACCAACCGCGACGTGCTGTTCTGGAGCCAGGCGCAGCGCGATGCGGCCTTCCGCGCCATGGACCGCATCCCGCTGCTGGCCAAGTGGCACACCGTCGCGCCCGGCGCCGCGCCCAGGCCGCTGCCGCCCGGCCCGCCGCTCGCGCTCGGCATCGATGCCGATGCCTTCCTGGCCAGCCAGCACGGCGCGGCGGTGCTGATCCTGCAGGGCGGCAGGCTGCGGCTGGAGCGCTACGGCCTGGGCTTCGATGCCGCGGGGCGCTGGACCAGCTTTTCCGTCGCCAAGTCCTTCACCTCCACGCTGGTGGGCGCCGCGGTGCGCGACGGCGCCATCAGGAGCCTGGACGACAAGGTCAGCGACTACATCCCGCAGATGAAGGGCTCCGCCTACGACGACGTGAGCGTGCGGCAGCTGCTGACCATGACCTCGGGCGTGCGCTGGAACGAGGACTACGGCGACCCGAATTCCGACGTGGCCCGCTTCAACAACCACCGGCCCGAGCCCGGCGTGGATGCGCTGGTGAGCTACATGCGCACGCTGCCGCGCGAGGCGCCCCCCGGCACGCGCTGGCACTACAGCACGGGCGAGACCAACCTGATCGGCATCCTCGTCACCCAGGCCACCGGCAAGCCGTTGGCGCAGTACCTGCAGGAGAAGGTGTGGCAGCCTGCCGGCATGGAGCGCCCCGCCACCTGGCTGCTGAGCAAGACCGGGCAGGAGATCAGCGGCTGCTGCCTGCAGGCCGCGCCGCGCGACTTCGCGCGCTTCGGCCAGTTCATCCTCGAAGGCGCGCGCGTCGATGGCCAGTCCATCGTGCCCGACGACTGGCTGGCCGACGCGACCACCCGGCGCGCCGACATCGGCATCCCCGGGCGCGGCTACGGCTACCAGTGGTGGACCTTTGACGACGGCAGCTTCGCGGCGCGCGGCATCTTCGGCCAGGGCATCTTCATCGACCCCCAGCGGCAGCTGGTGATCGCCTTCAACGCCGACTGGCCGTCGGCGCAGGATGCCCAGGCCGCCGCCGCGCGCGAGGCCTTCTTCCGCGCCGCGCAGAAGGCGGTGGACGAGGAGGCCGCCGGCCGCCCGGGATGAACGCGCTGCGCCACTTCCTGCTCGCGCTGCAGTTCTTCACCCGCGTGCCGGTGACGGGCCGGCTGGCCGCGTGGGTCGGCTACAGCCCGGCGATGCTGCGCGCCAGCGCGGCGCACTTCCCGGGCGTGGGCTGGCTGGTGGGCGGCGTGGCGGCGGGCGTGTTCCTGCTCGCGCAGGCGGGCCTGCCGCCGCTGGCGGCCGTGCTGCTGAGCACGGCGGCGACGGTGTGGATGACCGGCGCCTTCCACGAGGACGGCCTGGCCGACACGGCCGACGGCCTGGGCGGATCGGCCGGGCGCGAGCGGGCCCTGCAGATCATGAAGGACTCGCGCATCGGCAGCTACGGCGCGCTGGCGCTGGTGCTCGCGCTGATGCTCAAGGTCGCGCTGCTGGCGGCGCTGGCGGGGCAGGGCGCCTGGGCGGTGGCGGCGGCGATGCTCTCGGCGCACGTGCTGTCGCGGCTGGCGCCGCTGGCCGTGATCTGCACGCTGCCGCACGTGGGCGACGAGGGGACGAGCAAGTCCAAGCCGCTGGCCGATGCGCTGTCGGGCCCGGCGCTGGCGGTCGGCGTGGCGTGGTCGCTGCCGGCGCTGCTGCCCGTCGCGGTGGCGCTGGGCCCTGCGAAGGCGGCGGCGATGGTGGTCGCCGCCGCGCTCGCCGCGCTGTGGATGGGCCGGCTGCTGCGCCGGCGCCTGCAGGGCTTCACCGGCGACGGCCTGGGCGCGACGCAGCAGCTCGCCGAGCTGGCCGTCTACCTCGCGCTGGCATGGCGCTGGCCGGCATGAGGCTGTGGATGCAGCGCCATGCGCCGGTGCTGTGCGCGCCGGGCCTGTGCTACGGCGCGAGCGACCTGCCGGCCGACCCCGCGCACACGGCCGAAGCCGCGGCGCGCATCGCGGCCGCGCTGCCGGCGGGCGTGGCGCTGTGGACCTCGCCGCGCGTGCGCTGCACCGTCCTCGCCGAGGCCGTCGCGCGGCTGCGGCCCGACCTCGGCGCGGTGCGGACCGACGTGCGCCTGGCCGAGATGGACTTCGGCGCCTGGGAGGGCCGGCCCTGGTCCGCCATCGCGCGCAGCGAGTTCGATGCCTGGCTGGCCGGCTTCGCCGATGCGCGGCCCGGCGGCCACGGCGAGAGCACGCGCGCTTTCATGCAGCGGGTGGCGGCCGCCTGGGACGACTGGCGCTCCGGCGGCCGCGACGCGGCGTGGTTCACCCATGCCGGCGTGATGCGCGCCGCGGGCCTGGTCGAACGCGGCCGGCGCACCGTGCGCGAGGCCGGCGACTGGCCGCAGGACGCCATCGGCCACGGCGAATGGCGCTGCCTGGGCGGGTCTCGTCAGCCCGGCGCGGGCGTCTTGGGCTTGTAGTCGCAGAAGGTGTGCACCGCGCATTCCCAGCATTTGGGCTTGCGCGCCACGCACACGTAGCGCCCGTGCAGGATCAGCCAGTGGTGCGCGTGCTGCACGAATTCCTTGGGCACGCGCTTCTCCAGCTTCAGCTCCACCTCCAGCGGCGTCTTGCCGGGCGCCAGGCCGGTGCGGTTGCCGACGCGGAAGATGTGCGTGTCCACCGCGATGGTCGGCTCGCCGAAGGCGATGTTGAGCACCACGTTCGCGGTCTTGCGACCCACGCCGGGCAGCGCCTCCAGCTCGGCGCGCGTGCGCGGCACCTCGCCGCCGTGGCGCTCGACCAGGATGCGGCAGGCCTCGACCAGGTGCTTGGCCTTGCTGCGGTACAGGCCGATGGTCTTGATGTAGGGCTCCAGTCCCTCTGCGCCCAGCGCGAGGATGGCCTGCGGCGTGCTGGCGACGGGGAACAGCTTGCGCGTGGCCTTGTTGACGCTCACGTCGGTGGCCTGCGCCGAGAGCAGCACCGCGGCCAGCAGCTCGAAGGGGGTGGAATATTCCAGTTCGCTCCTGGGCGCCGGGTTGGCGGCCTGGAGCGTGGCGAAGAAGGGGACGATGTCGGCTTTTTTCATCGGGGCGGCGCCGACTGTAACGGCGCCGCGCCCGAGGCCGGCCGTTCAGGCGGTGGCAGCGTCCTGTTTGTCCACCTGCTGCTGGGCCAGCCCGCGCAGGTAGCGGCGCAGGCGCACGATGCC
>NZ_JBIQNC010000262.1:0-5824 GCF_044462705.1 Xenophilus sp. | reverse complement strand
CCGCTACAATCGCGCGATCATATCGCCACCCTTTTTCCCCATGCTTGGTACCCCAAGACGCCAGCTCGGCCGGCTCGCGCTGCCGGCCGCCGCCCTGCTCGCCGGGGTCGTCCTGGCCGGCTGCAGCAGCACCAGCGACCGCATGCGCAGCGCCCTGCACGCCATCACGCCCTACAAGGTCGAGGTGGTGCAGGGCAACGTCGTGACCAAGGAGCAGGTGCAGGCGCTGCGCAACGGCATGACGCGCCAGCAGGTGCGCGAAGTGCTGGGCACGCCGCTGCTGGCGGACATCTTCCACGCCAACCGCTGGGACTACGTCTTCACCATCCAGCGCCAGGGCGTGGAGGCGCAGCAGCGCCGCCTGACCGTGTTCTTCGAGGGCGACACGCTGGCCCGCTTCGAGGGCGACGAAATGCCCGCCGAGGAAGAGTTCGTCGCCACCATCGACACCCGCAAGAAGCCGGGCAAGGTGCCGCCGCTCGAAGCCAGCGAAGACCAGCTCAAGAAATACGACGCGCCGGCCGACGCCAAGGCCGCCGGCGGCGCATCCGGCACCAACGCCGCGGCGCCGCTGCCACCGTCCTACCCCCCGCTCGAATCGCGCTGAGGCGGCTTAGAAAGAGCCGCCCGGGGCCGCCGGCCCCGCACCGTCGTCCTTCGAGCGCATGCCTTCCGAGGATCTCCGCGTGAACGCTCCCGCTTCTTCCCCATCGCCGCGCCGCGTGGCCGTGGCCGGCGCCTCCGGCCGCATGGGCCGCATGCTGGTCGAGGCCGTGCTGGCCTCGGACGATCTGCAGCTCGCCGGCGCGCTGGATGTGCCCGGCAGCCCGGCGCTCGGCACCGATGCCGGCGCCTTCCTCGGCCGCAGCACCGGCGTGCGCATCACCGACGACCTGCGCGCAGGCCTCGGCAACGCCCAGGTGCTGATCGACTTCACCCGCCCCGAGGGCACGCTGGCGCACCTGGCCGCCTGCCGCGAACTGGGCGTGCAGATGGTGATCGGCACCACCGGGTTCTCCGACGCGCAGAAGGCGCAGATCGCGGAAAGTGCGAAGACCGCCGCCATCGTGATGGCGCCCAACATGAGCGTGGGCGTGAACGTCACCTTCAAGCTGCTGGAGATGGCGGCCAGGGCGCTGGCCACCGGCTACGACATCGAGGTCATCGAGGCGCACCACCGCCACAAGGTGGACGCGCCCTCGGGCACGGCGCTGAAGATGGGCGAGGTGATCGCCGACGCGCTGGGCCGCGATTTGAAAGACTGCGCCGTGTACGCACGCGAGGGCGTCACCGGCGAGCGCGACCCGTCCACCATCGGCTTCGCCACCATCCGCGGCGGCGACATCGTGGGCGACCACACGGTGCTGTTCGCCGGCATCGGCGAGCGCATCGAGATCTCGCACAAATCCAGCAGCCGCGCCGGCTACGCCCAGGGCAGCCTGCGCGCGGTGCGCTTCCTGGCGGACCGGCCGGCCGGCCTGTTCGACATGTTCGATGTGCTGAAGCTGCGCTGAGCGCGCCGGGCCGGATCGCCGCATGTCCGCGCTGGAACTGCTGACCCACGGCGACGCGTTCAGCCGCGGCGTGGCGGCGCTGTTGCTGGCGATGTCGGTCGCGAGCTGGGTGGCGATCCTCTGGAAGGCCTGGCTGCTGCGCGGCGGCACGCGCGACGTGCTGCGCAGCACGGCCGCCTTCTGGCAGGCCCGCACGCTGGACGACGCACGCCGGCGCGTGGCGTCCTTCGACCGCGCCGGCCTGGTCGGCCCCGCGGTCGCGGCGCTGGGCCAGGTGGCGGCCGATGCGCGAGAAACGCAAGGCACCCTCGCAGGCCAGGGCGCCCTGTCGCAGCGCCTGACCCGCGCGCTGCGCGACGCCCTGCACGGCGCGCTGCGGCGCCTCTCATCGGGCCAGATCCTGCTGGCCACGGTCGGCGCCACCGCGCCCTTCGTCGGCCTCCTGGGCACGGTGTGGGGCATCCACCGCGCGCTGGCGACCATTGCCGTGCAGACCGGCGGCTTCACCATCGACAAGGTGGCCGGCCCGGTGGGCGAGGCGCTGGTGATGACGGCCTTCGGCCTGGCGGTGGCGATCCCCGCCGTGCTGGCCTACAACGTCTTCGGCCGCGTCATCGGCCGCATCGAGGCGGAGCTGGAAGGCTTCGCGCACGACCTGCTGGCCGTGTTCGCGCCCGAGGGCGCACCGCCGCCGCCCCCCGCGCGGCCGATGCCCGCGGCCACCGCCTGAACGCCATGCCCTTCGGCCGCAGCGCCCTCGGAAGCGCCGCCGCCAGCGGCGGCCGGGCGCTGGGCAGCGGCGGCCAGCGGCCGCTGTCGGACATCAACGTCACGCCGCTGGTCGACGTGATGCTGGTGCTGCTGGTGATCTTCATCATCACCGCGCCGCTGATGGCCAGCAGCATCAAGCTGGACCTGCCGCGCACCGATGCCGGCCAGCCGAGCGACACGCCGCGCTTCGTGAGCCTGGTGGTGAACGCGGCGGGCGAGGTCTTCCTGGACGAGCAGCGCATCGCCGGCAACGACGAGCTGGCGGCGAAGCTGCGCGCCGCCGCCGAGCGCAGCCGCGACACCGAGGTGCAGTTGCGCGCCGACAGGACGGTGCCCTACGGCCAGGTGGTGGAGCTGATGGGCATCGCCAACCAGGCAGGGCTGGGCCGCATCGGCTTCGTCACCGAGGCGCCGCCGACCGCCGGAGACACCGCGCCCCGCTGAAACGCCGGCGCGCGATCCGTGGCACAGTGGGCCTTCCCCGCTGTTCCCCACACCCCCAGTGAACACTGCAAGCCCTCCCCTGGCCGAAGCCGGCCGCTTCGGCAGCGGCCAGGCCGTGCGCCGCCTGGAAGACGACGCGCTGCTGGCCGGCCGCGGCCGCTACACCGACGACCTGCGCACGGACGGCCAGGCCCACCTGGTCTTCCAGCGCTCGCCCTACCCGCATGCCCGCATCGTCTCCATCGACGCCGAGGCGGCGCGCGGCATGCCCGGCGTGCTCGCCGTCCACACCGGCGCCGACCTGGTGGCGGCCGGCGTGCAGCCGCTGCCCGGCGTGGCCGGCTTCAAGCGCCCCGACGGCGCGCCCGCCGCGACGGCCCCGCGCCGCGTGCTGGCCCACGAGCGCGTACGCTTCGTCGGCGAGCCGGTGGTGGCGGTGGTCGCCGAGACGCTGCAGCAGGCGCGCGATGCCGCCGAGGCGGTGATGGTCGAGTACGAGGAGCTGCCGGTGGTGGTGGCCCTCGCCGACGCGCTCGCGCAAGACGCGCCGGCGCTGTGCGAGGAGGCGCCCGACAACATCGCCGCCGAGCAGCGCCACGGCGACGCGCAGGCCGCGGCAGCCGCCTTCGCACAGGCCGCGCACGTGGTGAAGCTGGCCGTCACCAACCAGCGCGTGGCCGCGGTGACGCTGGAGCCGCGCGCGGTGCTGGCCGACATCGACCCGCAGGACGGACGCCTGACGCTGCGCATGAGCACGCAGATGCCCTCGGGCGTGCGCAACACGCTGTGCGACGCGGTGCTGGGCATCCCGCGCGAGCAGGTGCGCGTGGTGGTTAACGACGTGGGCGGCGGCTTCGGCATGAAGACCGGCCTGTACCCGGAGGACGCGGCCGTCGCCTTCGCGGCACGCACGCTGCGGCGTCCCGTGAAGTGGATCGCCGACCGCAGCGAGGAATTCCTCGCCACCACGCACGGCCGCGACATCGAGGCGCAGGCCGAGCTGGCGCTGGCGGCCGACGGCCGCATCCTCGCGCTGCGCGTGCGCACGCATGCCAACGTCGGCGCGTACGCCACCGGCACCGGTGTGGCGATCCAGTTGCTGATCGGCCCCTGGGTGCAGACCAGCGTGTACGACATCCCGCTCATCGACTTCCACTTCACCGCGGTGATGACGAACACCGCGCCCACCGGCGCCTACCGCGGCGCCGGCCGGCCCGAGGCCATCCACACCATGGAGCGGCTGATGGACGAGGCTGCGCGGCAGACCGGCATCGACCGTACCGAGCTGCGCCGGCGCAACTTCATCCGCCCCGAGCAGATGCCCTACACCAACCCGATGGGGCAGGTCTACGACACCGGCGCTTTCGAGCAGGTGATGGACCAGGGCCTCGCGCTGGCGGACTGGGGCGGCTTCGAGGCGCGCGCCGCGCAATCCGCCGCGCGCGGCCTGTGGCGCGGGCTGGGCATCGCGACCTTCCTCGAATGGACGGGCGGCAACGTGTTCGAGGAACGCGTCACCGTCGATGTGAAAGCCGACGGCGTGATCGAGGTCTTCTCCGCCGTCAATGCGATGGGCCAGGGCATCGCCACCACGCTGGCGCAGCTGGTGGTCGATGCCTTCGGCGTGCCCATCGAGCGCGTGCGCGTGGTGCTGGGCGACACCGACCGCGGCGACGGCTTCGGCAGCGCGGGCTCGCGCTCGCTCTTCACCGGCGGCTCGGCCATGCGCATCGGCGCCGAGCGCACCATCGAGAAGGGCCGGGAACTGGCCGCACAGGCACTGGAGGCGGCCACCGCCGACATCGACTACGCGCAGGGCCGCTTCAGCGTGAAGGGCACGGACCTGGGCATCGGCCTGTTCGAACTGGCCGGCCGGCAGAGCGACCAGCGCATCTTCGTGGACTCCACCAGCAGCGTGAACGGTCCCACCTGGCCCAACGGATGCCACGTCTGCGAGGTGGAGCTGGACCCGCAGACCGGCGAGGTCGCGGTGGTGGCCTACGCCTCGGTCAACGACGTGGGCCGCGTGGTCAACCCGCTGATCGTGCGCGGGCAGCTCGACGGCGGCGCCGTGCAGGGCATCGGCCAGGCGCTGCTGGAGCAGGTGGTGTACGACCGCGAGACCGGCCAGCCCGTGACCGGCAGCCTGATGGATTACGCGCTGCCCAAGGCCGGCGAGATGCCCGCCTTCCGCACCGAGATGGACGAGTCCACGCCCTGCCGCAACAACCCGCTGGGCGTGAAGGGCGTGGGCGAGCTGGGCACCATCGGCGCCACGCCGGCGGTGGTCAACGCGGTGGCCGATGCGCTGGCGCGCCACGGCCGGGCCGACCTGTCGCCGCGGCTGCAGATGCCGCTCACGCCCTCGCGGCTGTGGCAGTGGCTGCACGGCGCGGGCGGCACCGCGCCGGCGTGAGCATGCTGCACCCGCCCGCCCCCATCGCCATCGTCGGCGCCATGCACGACGAACTCGCCGCGCTGCTCGCCGCCATGCCGGACGAGCAGCCGGTGCGCGCCGCCGGGCGCGACTTTTGGCAGGGGCACCTCGAAGGGCAGCCGGTGGTCGTCGTGCTCTCGCGCATCGGCAAGGTGGCGGCGGCCACCACCGCCACGGTGCTGCTGGAGCGCTTCGGCGTGCGCGCCGTGCTCTTCACCGGGGTTGCGGGCGGCCTGGCGCCGGGCGTGCGCGTGGGCGACGTGGTGGTCGCCACCGAGCTGCTGCAGCACGACATGGATGCCTCGCCCCTGTTCCCGGCCTACGAGGTGCCGCTGTACGGCCGTGCGCGCTTCGCCGCCGACGCGGCGCTGGCCGAGGCGCTGGCGGGCGTGGCAGCCGAGGCCCTGCGCGAGCCCGCCGCGCTGCTGGGCGCACAGGCGGTGCAGGACTTCGGCCTCGCCGCCCCGCGCGTGCACCGCGGCCTGGTGGCGAGCGGCGACCGCTTCGTCGCCACCGCCGCCGAGAGCGAACGCCTGCGCGCCGCCCTGCCCGAGGCGCTGGCGGTGGAGATGGAAGGCGCCGCCATGGCCCAGGTGTGCCACGACTACGGCGTGCCCTTCGCCGCGGTGCGCACCGTCTCCGACCGCGCCGACGACGC
>NZ_JBIQNC010000261.1:0-5853 GCF_044462705.1 Xenophilus sp. | reverse complement strand
AAGGCCCGAACATCGGCCTGATCAACTCGCTGGCCCTGTACGCCCGCCTGAACGAGTACGGCTTCATCGAGACGCCGTACCGCCGCGTGGTGGACGGTAAGGTGACGATGGACATCGACTACCTGTCGGCCATCGAAGAGGGCAAGTACGTCATCGCCCAGGCCAACGCGGCGCTGGACAAGGACGGTCGCCTGACCGGCGAGCTGGTGTCGGCGCGCGAGAAGGGCGAATCGATCCTGGTCAGCGCCGACCGCATCCAGTACATGGACGTGTCGCCGGCGCAGATCGTGTCGGTGGCCGCCTCGCTGGTGCCCTTCCTGGAGCACGACGATGCGAACCGCGCACTGATGGGCGCCAACATGCAGCGCCAGGCCGTGCCGGTGCTGCGCCCCGAGAAGCCCTTCGTGGGCACCGGCATCGAGCGCGTCTCGGCCGTGGACTCGGGCACCGTGGTGACCGCCACCCGCGGCGGTGTGGTGGACTACGTGGACGCCACCCGCATTGTGGTGCGCGTCAACGACGCGGAAGCGCAGGCCGGCGAGGTGGGGGTGGACATCTACAACCTCATCAAGTACCAGCGCTCCAACCAGAACACCAACATCCACCAGCGTCCGATCGTCAAGCGCGGCGACAAGATCGCCAAGGGCGACGTGATCGCCGACGGCGCCTCGACCGACCTGGGTGAGCTGGCCCTCGGCCAGAACATGCTGATCGGCTTCATGCCCTGGAACGGCTACAACTTCGAGGACTCGATCCTGATCAGCGAGCGCGTGGTGGCCGACGACCGCTACACCAGCATCCACATCGAGGAGCTGGTGGTGATGGCGCGCGACACCAAGCTGGGCGCCGAGGAAATCACCCGCGACATCCCGAACCTGGCCGAGCAGCAGCTCAACCGCCTGGACGAGTCGGGCATCATCTACGTGGGTGCCGAGGTGCAGCCGGGCGACGTGCTGGTGGGCAAGGTCACGCCCAAGGGCGAGACCACGCTGACGCCGGAAGAAAAGCTGCTGCGCGCGATCTTCGGCGAGAAGGCCTCCGACGTGAAGGACACCTCGCTGCGCGTGGACCAGGGCTCCTCGGGCACCGTGATCGACGTGCAGGTGTTCACCCGCGAAGGCATCCAGCGCGACAAGCGCGCCCAGCAGATCATCGACGACGAGCTCAAGCGCTACCGCCTGGACCTGAACGACCAGCTGCGCATCGTCGAGGCCGACGCCTTCGACCGGATCGAGAAGCTGCTGACCGGCAAGGCCGCCAACGGCGGCCCGAACAAGCTGGCCAAGGGCAGCAAGATCGACGCGGCCTACCTGGCCTCGGTCGAGAAGTTCCACTGGTTCGACATCCGCCCGGCGGACGAGGACGTGGCCGCCCAGCTCGAATCGATCAAGAACTCGATCGAGCAGCAGCGCCACAGCTTCGACCTGGCCTTCGAAGAGAAGCGCAAGAAGCTGACCCAGGGCGACGAGCTGCCGGCCGGCGTGCTGAAGATGGTCAAGGTCTACCTGGCCGTCAAGCGCCGCCTGCAGCCCGGCGACAAGATGGCCGGCCGCCACGGCAACAAGGGCGTGGTGTCCAAGATCGTTCCGGTCGAGGACATGCCCCACATGGCCGACGGCACGCCCTGCGACATCTGCCTGAACCCGCTGGGCGTGCCCTCGCGGATGAACGTCGGGCAGGTGCTGGAAGTGCACCTGGGCTGGGCCGCCAAGGGCATCGGCCAGCGCATCGGCGACCTGCTGCAGCAGCAGGCCAAGGTGGCCGAGCTGCGCAAGTTCCTGGAGCAGTTCTACAACGGCTCCGGCCGCAAGGAAGAGCTGGCCAAGCTCGGTGACGACGAGATCGTGGAGATGGCGCACAACCTGCAAAGCGGCGTGCCCTTCGCGACCCCGGTGTTCGACGGCGCCTCGGAAGAGGAAATCCGCGCGATGCTGAAGCTGGCCTTCCCTCAGGACCTCGCCAAGCTCAAGGGCCTGACCGACACGCGCACCCAGGCGTACCTGTACGACGGCCGCACCGGCGACCAGTTCGAGCGTCCCGTCACCGTCGGCTACATGCACTTCCTGAAGCTGCATCACCTGGTGGACGACAAGATGCACGCCCGCTCGACCGGCCCGTACTCGCTCGTCACCCAGCAGCCGCTGGGCGGCAAGGCGCAGTTCGGCGGCCAGCGTTTCGGCGAGATGGAAGTGTGGGCGCTGGAAGCCTACGGCGCCGCCTACGTGCTGCAGGAGATGCTCACCGTCAAGTCCGACGACGTGCAGGGCCGCACCAAGGTCTACGAAAACATCGTCAAGGGCGAGCACGCCATCGAGGCCGGCATGCCCGAGTCCTTCAACGTGCTGGTCAAGGAAGTTCGCTCCCTCGGCCTCGACATGGAACTCGAGCGTTCGTAATTGGAAGGGGAATCAGGAACATGAAATCGCTACTCGACCTGTTCAAGCAGTTCACCCCCGATGAGCATTTCGATGCCATCAAGATCGGCATGGCCTCGCCCGAGAAGATCCGCTCGTGGTCCTTCGGCGAGGTGAAGAAGCCCGAGACCATCAACTACCGGACCTTCAAGCCCGAGCGCGACGGCCTGTTCTGCGCCAAGATCTTCGGGCCCATCAAGGACTACGAGTGCCTGTGCGGCAAGTACAAGCGCCTGAAGCACCGCGGCGTGATCTGCGAGAAGTGCGGCGTCGAAGTCACGCAGACCAAGGTGCGCCGCGAGCGCATGGGCCACATCGACCTGGCCGCGCCCTGCGCGCACATCTGGTTCCTCAAGAGCCTGCCGTCGCGCCTGGGCCTGGTGCTCGACATGACGCTGCGCGACATCGAGCGCGTGCTGTACTTCGAGGCCTATGTCGTGACCGACCCCGGCATGACGCCGCTGAAGAAGTTCAGCATCATGACCGAGGACGACTACGACGCGAAGCGCCAGGAATACGGCGACGAATTCGTCGCCAAGATGGGCGCCGAAGGCATCAAGGACCTGCTCGAAGGCATCGAGCTGGACACCGAGATCGAGAAGCTGCGCGGCGACCTGACCGGCTCCGAAGTCAAGGTCAAGAAGAACTCCAAGCGCCTGAAGGTGCTGGAAGCCTTCCGCAAGTCGGGCATCAAGCCCGAGTGGATGGTGCTGAACGTGCTGCCCGTGCTGCCGCCGGACCTGCGTCCGCTGGTGCCGCTGGACGGCGGCCGCTTCGCCACCTCCGACCTGAACGACCTGTACCGCCGCGTCATCAACCGCAACTCGCGCCTGCGCCGCCTGCTGGAGCTGAAGGCCCCGGAGATCATCGCGCGCAACGAGAAGCGGATGCTGCAGGAGGCTGTCGACAGCCTGCTGGACAACGGCCGCCGAGGCAAGGCGATGACGGGCGCCAACAAGCGCGCCCTGAAGTCGCTGGCCGACATGATCAAGGGCAAGAGCGGCCGCTTCCGCCAGAACCTGCTGGGCAAGCGCGTCGACTACTCGGGCCGCTCGGTCATCGTGGTGGGCCCGACGCTCAAGCTGCACCAGTGCGGCCTGCCGAAGCTGATGGCGCTGGAGCTGTTCAAGCCCTTCATCTTCTCGCGCCTGGAAGCCATGGGCATCGCCACCACCATCAAGGCGGCGAAGAAGGAAGTCGAGAGCGGCACGCCGGTGGTGTGGGACATCCTGGAAGAGGTGATCAAGGAGCACCCCGTCCTGCTGAACCGCGCGCCGACGCTGCACCGCCTGGGCATCCAGGCCTTCGAGCCGATCCTGATCGAAGGCAAGGCCATCCAGCTGCACCCGCTGGTGTGCGCCGCCTTCAACGCCGACTTCGACGGCGACCAGATGGCCGTGCACGTGCCGCTGTCGGTGGAAGCGCAGATGGAAGCCCGCACGCTGATGCTGGCCTCCAACAACGTGCTGTTCCCGGCCTCGGGCGAGCCCTCCATCGTGCCCTCGCAGGACGTGGTGCTGGGCCTGTACTACACCACCCGCGAGCGCATCAACGGCAAGGGCGAGGGCCTGATCTTCTCCGACATCGGTGAAGTGCAGCGCGCCCTGGACGCCGGCGTGGTGGAGCTCACGGCCAAGGTGGCGGTGCGCATCACCGAGTGGGCGAAGAACAAGGACACCGGCGAGTTCACGCCCAGCACCGCGCTGGTCGACACGACGGTCGGCCGCGCGCTGCTGTCGGAGATCCTGCCCAAGGGCCTGCCGTTCTCCATCATGAACAAGGCGCTGAAGAAGAAGGAGATCAGCAAGCTGATCAACGCCTCCTTCCGCAAGTGCGGCCTGAAGGAAACGGTGGTCTTCGCTGACAAGCTGCTGCAGAACGGCTTCCGCCTGGCGACCAAGGCCGGCATCTCGATCGCCATCGACGACATGCTGGTGCCGCCGGAGAAGCAGAAGATCATCGACGAAGCCTCCAAGGAGGTGAAGGAGATCGAGCAGCAGTACGTCTCGGGCCTGGTGACGGCCGGCGAGCGCTACAACAAGGTCGTGGACATCTGGGGCCGCGCGGGTGACGCCGTCTCCAAGGTGATGATGGCCCAGCTCTCGAAGCAGAAGGTCGAGGACCGCAACGGCAAGGAAGTGGACCAGGAGTCCTTCAACTCCATCTACATGATGGCCGACTCCGGCGCCCGCGGCTCCGCGGCGCAGATCCGCCAGGTGGCCGGCATGCGCGGCCTGATGGCCAAGCCGGACGGCTCGATCATCGAGACGCCCATCACCGCGAACTTCCGCGAAGGCCTGAACGTGCTGGAGTACTTCATCTCCACCCACGGTGCCCGCAAGGGTCTGGCCGATACGGCACTGAAGACCGCGAACTCGGGTTACCTGACCCGCCGCCTGGTCGACGTGACGCAGGACCTGGTCGTGACCGAGCAGGACTGCGAGACGCACGACGGCACCGCGATGCGCGCCATCGTCGAGGGCGGCGAGGTGATCGAGTCGCTGCGCGACCGCATCCTCGGCCGCACCGCGGCCGACGACGTGCTGCACCCCGAGACGCGTGCCGTGCTGGTCAAGGCCGGCGACATGCTCGACGAGGACGCCGTGGAAGTGCTGGAAGCGGCCGGCGTGGACGAGGTGAAGGTGCGCACCGCGCTGACCTGTGCCACGCGCTTCGGCCTGTGTGCCAAGTGCTACGGCCGCGACCTCGGCCGCGGCGGCCTGGTGAACATCGGCGAAGCGGTCGGCGTGATCGCCGCCCAGTCGATCGGCGAGCCCGGCACGCAGCTGACGATGCGGACCTTCCACATCGGCGGCGCGGCCTCGCGCGCGGCGGTGGCCTCCAGCGTCGAAGCCAAGAGCAACGGCGTGATCGGCTTCAACGCCACGATGCGCTACGTGACCAACTCCAAGGGCGAGCTGGTGGTGATCGCGCGTTCGGGCGAGATCATCATCCACGACGAGCACGGCCGCGAGCGCGAGCGCCACAAGGTGCCGTACGGCGCGACGTTGACCGTCAAGGCCGACCAGCAGATCAAGGCCGGCACCATCCTGGCCAACTGGGATCCGCTGACGCGCCCGATCATCACGGAGTTCGCCGGCCAGGTGAAGTTCGAGGGCATCGAGGAAGGCGTTACCGTCGCCAAGCAGGTGGACGAGGTCACCGGCCTGTCGACGCTGGTGGTGATCGATCCGAAGCGCCGCGGTGCGGCCAAGGTCGTGCGTCCGCAGGTCAAGCTGCTGGACGCCGGCGGCAACGAGGTGAAGATCCCCGGCACCGACCACTCGGTGACGATCGGCTTCCAGGTCGGCGCCCTGATCCAGGTGCGCGACGGCCAGGACGTGGGCCCCGGCGAAGTGCTGGCCCGCATCCCGGTCGAAGGCCAGAAGACCCGCGACATCACCGGCGGTCTGCCGCGCGTGGCCGAGCTGTTCGAGGC
>NZ_JBIQNC010000260.1:0-5885 GCF_044462705.1 Xenophilus sp. | reverse complement strand
AATGCGGCGAGCTGTCGCAGGTGCGCGTGCTGGGCAGCACCGGCTCGCCGCTGGCCGAGGACGTGCAGCGCTGGGGCAGCGACCAGCTCCGCCAAGCCAGGGAGGCCGCGGCGCGCGCGTCGAGCGCCGCGCCGGGCCGCCCCAAGCAAGCGAGCGCCCCCTCGGGGGGCAGCGAACCACGCGAAGCGGGGAGCGTGGGGGCCGATGTCTGGTGGTGCAATATCTCGGGCGGCACCGACTTCTGCGGCGCCTTCGTCGGCGGCAACCGCGAACTGCCCGAGGTGCCGGGCCAGATGCAGTGCCGCTTCCTCGGTGCCGCCGTCTACGCGTGGAACGAGAACGGCCAGCCCGTCGTCGACGAGGTCGGCGAGCTGGTGTGCACCGAGCCCATTCCCTCGATGCCGCTGTATTTCTGGAACGACCCGGGCAACGCGCGCTACCTGTCGAGCTACTTCGACACGTATCCCGGCGTCTGGCGCCACGGCGACTGGCTCAAGGTCGGCCGCGACGGCGGCTGCATCATCTACGGCCGCAGCGACGCCACCATCAACCGCCAGGGCCTGCGCATGGGCACCAGCGAGATCTACAACGCGGTCGAGGCGCTGCCCGAGGTGCTCGACTCGATGGTGGTCGACCTCGAATACCTGGGCCGCGACAGCTACATGCCCCTGTTCGTCGTGCTGCGCCCCGGCGTGGCCCTGGACGACGCGATGAAGAAGAAGCTGGGCGACGCCATCCGCGCCAGCCTGTCGCCGCGCTTCCTGCCCGACGACATCTTCCAGGTCGCCGAGATCCCGCGCACCCTCTCGGGCAAGAAGCAGGAGCTGCCGATCAAGAAGCTGCTGCTGGGCCAGCCGATCGAGAAGGTGGTCAACCGGGAGGCGATGGCCAACCCGGGCTGCCTGGACTGGTACGTGGACCTGGCGGCGCGGCACCTGGCGGGCGCCGCGGGGGCGAAGGCATGAACCGCCGGCGCCGTGCGCTCTGCGCGGCCGTGCCCGCCGCGTCGATGCTGGCCGCCTGCGGCACACCGCCCGCCTCGGCCCCGGCCAGCCGCGTGGTGCGCGGCAGCGTCGCCTGGCGCGAGCGCATCGCCGTGCCGCCGGAGGCGGAACTCATCGTCCGCGTGCTGGACGTCTCGTGCGCCGACGCGCCCGCCGTGGTGCTGGCCGAGCAGCGCCAGCGCACTGGTGGCCGCCAGCCGCCCTTCGCCTTCGAACTCGCGGTGGACGCGGCGCGCCTCGACTCGCGCATGCGCTGCACCGTCGCGGCGCGCGTCGAGCTGGCGGGCCGGCTGCTGTTCATCAGCGATACGGCGTACCCGGTGCTCACCCAGGGTGCGGGCGAGACGGCGGACCTGATGCTCGTGCGCGTGCCGGCGCGCTGACCCAGGCGAGGTGCCGGCTCAGGCGCCGCCCGCCGGCGGCTTCGCCGGGACGCGGTAGCGCAGTTCCGCGAAGCCCGTGCCGATCTGCCTGGCCGAGACCAGCACCAGCGGCGGCTGTGTGAGCCGGCGCGGAAACAGCGGCTTGCCCCTGCCCAGCGTGACGGAGCCGACCTGGACGATGATCTCCTCCAGCAGCCCGGCGTCGTGGAACTGGCCGGCCAGGTCGCCGCCGCCGACGATCCAGAGGTTGCGGCCGCCGGCGGCGGCGCGCATGGCGTCGTGCACGGGCCGCACGTCGCCGCGCACGAAGCGCAGGTCCGCGCCCGGCACGGCCGGCAGCGTCCGGTGCGAGAACACCCAGGTCGGCTGGCTGTACGGCCAGGCCGAGCCGGTCTGCTCGGCGACCGACTGCGCGTGCCGCAGCATCCATTCATAGGTGCTCGCCCCCATCGCCAGCGCGCCGACCTCGGCGATGAACGCGGGGTAGCCGGTGTCGTTGATGTCGCCGAGCGGGAACAGCCAGTCGAGGGCGTCGTCCTCGGTGGCGATGAAGCCGTCCAGGCTCGCGGCGGTGTAGTACTGGGTCGTCATGGCGGTGCGCAGCGATCCCGCCCTACAACCACGTCCCCGGCCCCTGCGGCATCTGGATCTGCATGGCCGGGTCGGGGCCGCTGACGAAGGCGCCGATCAGCAGGCTGAGGATCGACACGAACAGGCTGGCGAACAGCGCGGTCCAGAAGCCCGAGACGCGGAAGCCCCGCACCAGCGCCGCCACCAGCAGGATCATCAGCGCGTTGATCACCAGCAGGAACAGGCCGAAGGTGAGCAGCGTGAGCGGCAGCGTCAGCACGATCAGCAGCGGCTTGACGATGGCGTTGGCGAAGCCCAGCAGCAGCGCGGAAATGACCAGCGCGCCGGTGCTGTCGAACTTCAGCCCCTTGAAGATGTGGCTGGCGACCCACAGCGCCAGCGCCGTGATGGCCCATTGGACGAGGAAGGGAGCGAGGTTGGACAGCATGGCGGCCATCCTAGCGGAGACACGGGCTGTCGATGCCGACCTACGCCGCCGCTGCGGCGGCAGGCGCAACCTGGGGTGTCGTGCAACCACCCCAAGGAGCCCACCATGCCCCGAGGCGAAAAGTCCGCTTACACCGACAAGCAGAAGCGCAAGGCGCAGCACATCGAGGAGGGCTACGAGCAGCGCGGGGTCGGCAAGGAAGAAGCCGAGCGCCGCGCCTGGGCCACCGTCAACCGCGAGTCCGGCGGCGGCAACAAGAGCGGCTCGGGCCGCGGCCACGCCGACACGAAGGTCGCCGCGCGCAAGGGCGGCCGCCTGGGCGGCGCGGCCTCGGCGTCGCGCAGCGCCGAGGAGCGCTCCGCCTCCGCCCGCAAGGCGGCGGCCACGCGCAAGCGCCGCGCGGCGCAGCACTGATCGACGAACGGAGCGCGCCCCGCGCCGAAAGGCACGCGCCGGCGGCCCCGGGCGGGCCCACAATGGCAGCACCATGCAAGCCGTCCGCGTCCGCACCGCTCTCCCGCCGGCCACGCTGCTGGCGGCGCTGCTCCTGGCCGGGTGGACGGCGCCGGCCGGTGCCGAGGTCGTGCGTTGCACCGACGCCGCCGGCCGCACCAGCTACACCGACGGCAAGTGCCCCGCCGGCACGCGCCAGGCGCAGCGGCTGCCCGAGGTGGAAGTGCCGCCTGCGCCGCCCCCGTCCGAGGACGCCGCGCCTGCCCCTGCATCGGCGCCAGTTCCAGCGCCCGCTCCCGCTCCCGCCCCCGCGGCGGCCCCGGGCGACGGCCTGGTGATCCTCGACAGCCGCGGCACCGCCGCACCGCCGGCCGCGCCGGCGCCGTACGTGGACGAGCCCTACCCCTACCCCGGCCATGCCTATGGGCCGGGCTACCGCGGCGCGCCGCCGTCGCGCGACATGCGCCCGCGCCTGCGCAACTGCGACGCCACCGGCTGCAACGACACCCTGGGCAACCACTACGACCGCCGCGGCCGCATCGACCGCTACACCGGACCCGACGGCAAGACCTGCCGGCCGGTGGGGTCCACCACCATCTGCCGCTGAGCGCCGCCCGGCGTGTTCAGGGCTTGCAGCTGCCGCCCATCGAGACCGAGCCGTCGCGGCATTCGGTGAGGATGCGCTCCTGCGCGCCGCCCGGCCGCGGCGCCGGCGCGGCGGCGGGCAGCGGCTGGCTGGGCTCGCGCACGTAGACGATCTTGCGCGAGCCGAGTTCGCAGGTGCCGACCACGCGGGCCTCGGTCGCCGCGTCCATCGGCAGCACGGTGACGCTGAAGCGGCTGACCCCGGCCGAGGCGATGCGCGCCTCGATGCTGGCGCGAAGCTCCTCGCAGGAGGTGCCCTGCGCCTGCGCGCCGGCGGCTGCGGCCAGCAGCAGCAGCGGTGGAAGGAGCCGCGGGGCGGGGAGGGAGCGGTCGGCGTGCATGGGCCCTGCTTTTACACCGCCGCACGGCCGCTGTCTGCCGGCCGGCGCGCGCAGCGGCGCCCGACCGACAGGCGATGCAAGAGGCGGCCTACGCAGCCGCCCGGGCAGGCGCGCAGCATGGAAGGCATCTCCTTTTACCGAGGAACCGCCATGCCACATCGATCCCCTCACGGGCAGCGCGCAGGCGCGCGCCAGGGCCGGCGCTGGTCGCAGCACGTCACCGAGACCAGCGATGCGATGGACCTCGAACACGGGGTCTTCGCTCAGTCCAGCGCCCAGGCCATCGCGCGCTCGCTCAAGCGCTCGGCCGAGCACAGCCGGCGCCGCAAGAGCGACCCGTTCCGTTCGGCCATGTCCATGCTGAACTTCTACATCAACCGCGCCGGCCGGCGGCTGCCGGCCGTGCGCAAGCGCCGGCTCGAAGCGGCCAAGCGCGCGCTGCGCGAGCTGTTCCACCGCCCGCAGCCGCAGCGGGCCTCGCGCTGAGCACCTCCGCCGGTCAGGCGGCGGGCGGCGCGGCCTCGAGCAGCTCGTACACCAGCAGCGGCTGCTGGCGCCCGCGGATCTGCATGGCGTCCAGCCGGCGCGTGGGCAGCGCGCCGCCCAGGCCCTCGAAGGTGGTCTGCGAGATGAGGATGCGCGTGCCCAGCTCCTTGTTCAGCCCCTCGATGCGGCTGGCCACGTTCATCGTGTCGCCCACCGCCGTGTAGCTCAGCCGGTCGTTGGAGCCCAGCACGCCGGTGATGGCCGGGCCGGTGTGGATGCCGATGCGCGTGGGGAAGGGCGCGCGCCCCTGCGCCTGCCACTGGGCGTTGAGCGCGTCCAGCTCGGTCTGCAGCTCCAGCGCGGCGCGGCAGGCGCGCAGTTCCGCGTCGGGCCACTCGGTGGGCGCGCCCCAGAAGACCAGCATGCCGTCGCCGATGTACTTGTCGATGGTGCCGCCATGGCGCGCGACGACGGCCGCCGCCAGGTTGAAGTACTGCGTGAGCTGGTCCACCAGGCCGCCGATGGGCGTGGTCTCGGCGATGCGCGTGAAGCCGCCCACGTCGGTGAACATGACGGTGATGCGGCGCGGCTCGCCGCTGGGCGCCAGGTCGTGGCCGCGGTCCACCAGCTGCGTCACCACGTCCACCGGCACGAACTTGCGGAAGGCCTTCAGGCCGCGCGCCGAGTCGTCCAGCGCCTGGTCCAGGTGCTGGATCTCCAGCACGCGGCTTTGCACGCGCGGCAGCCGGTCCAGGTCGAGCCGGCCGATGCGCCGCGCGATGCGCGACAGCTGCTCCACCGGCGCCGTCACGCGCTGCGCCAGCCGCAGCGAGACCATCACGATCAGCCCCAGGAAGCCGAGCACCAGCGCCATCGCCCACAGCACGGCGCGGCGCAGGCCGCCGAGCAGCTTCTCTTCGGGCACCCAGCTGATCAGCCGCCAGTGGGTGGAGGGGATGCGCGAGGTCTGCACCAGGTAGCGCCGGCCGTCCACCTGGATCGGGAAGTGGGTGGCGATGGTGCCGCGCGCGCTGCCGTCGGCCAGCATGTGGGCGTGCACGGCACCGAGCACGCCGCCTTCCGGCGCGTGCAGCGCATGGGCGCGGCCGGGCTGGTCGCTGCGGGCCAGCACCTGCCCGTCGGCGCTGAGCAGGGCGCTGTCGCCGTAGCCGGCGCGGCTGAACTGGCGCACGAAGTCCGCCAGCCGCCCCAGCGTCACGTCGCCGGCGGCCACCAGCACCTGCGCGCCGCTGGCGTCGCGGCGGCGACTGGGGATGGCGTAGGTCACGCCCAGCTCCTGCGCGGCGGCGAAGACGTAGGGGCGCGTCCACACCGGCGCCTGCTTCTGCAGGGCCATCGAGAACCAACTGCGCGAGAGCGGGTCGTAGTCGCTGCGGAAGGCCGAGATGCGCTCGGTCAGGTAGCGCTGCTGCGCGTCGCTGCCGGTGCCGTCCTCGGGCGGTCTCGGCTTGAACTCCCAGGTCTCGATGGTCGTGCCGTGCTCGCGCACGATGTGGCGCACCGCCGGGTCGGGGTAGCGCTGCACCATCAGCAT
>NZ_JBIQNC010000259.1:0-5946 GCF_044462705.1 Xenophilus sp. | reverse complement strand
GTGACGACGATGCGCTGGTAGGGCGAGCTGGCGGCGAAGACGATGCGGTCCTGGTAGAAGCGGTCTTCGGCCAGCGTGGTGATGCGCTCGGAGAACACGAAGGCGGCGCCCAGCGCGGCCAGCGTGAGGCCGCAGGCCAGCGCGTGGGCCGGCAGCCGCCGCAGCTCGTGCCGGAACAGCCACAGCGCCCACACGCCCACCGCCGCATTCATCAGACCGAACAGCAGGCCGGTGCGGATCATGCCCAGTTGCGGCACCAGCACCAGCGGGAAGGCCACCGACACCGCCAGCGCGCCGAGGTAGTCGAAGGTGAGCACCTGCGAGACCAGGTCCTTGAGCTGGATGTCGCGCCGCAGGATGCGCATGACCAGCGGGATCTCCAGCCCCACCAGCGTGCCCACCATCATCACCATGCCGTACAGCAGCAGCCGGAAGGCGTCGGGCACGTAGGCGTTGGCGATGAACAGCAGCGCCGGCAGGAAGCCGCCGGCCAGCGCCACCAGCAGCTCGATGCGCAGGAAGTGCGCCGGCAGCTGCCGCTCGAACCAGCGCGACAGCCACGAGCCCACGCCCATGGCGAACAGGTAGGTGCCGATGATGGTGCTGAACTGCAGCACCGAGTCGCCCAGCAGGTAGGAGCTGAGCGCCGCCGCCGCCAGCTCGTACACCAGCCCGCAGGCGGCGACGACGAAGACGCTGGCCAGCAGGGCGACGGCGACGGGGGAGGGTGCCGCGGCCATCGCAGGGGTTCTCATGCCAGCACAGCGTCCAGTTGTTGGACGAGCGTCTTGCCGCCCTGTTCCATCGTCAGCCAGCCGAACACGGCGCGCCCGCCGCTGGCGCGCGCCCATAGTTCGCCCACCTGGCGCTTCTCGATCTCGTAGGGGTCATTCAGCAGATGCGCACCCTTGAACTCCAGCAGCGCCACGTGCCCGTCCAGCAGTTCGGCCACGAAGTCGGCATAGAAGCGCCCACGCGAAGTGGGCAGGCCGAAGCCGCAAGGCGCGGTGTCGAGGTTGCGCACCCAATGGCGCACCCGCGGGTGGCGATCGATGAGCTGCGCGCACTGGAACTCCTGCCCGCCGTCCTTCAGGTCGGCCAGCACCGGGAAGTAGTGCTTGCCGAAGCGATAGCGCCCGCCGTAGCGCGAGGCCGCGGGCGCCGGGTAGCGGCCGGGCTCGAACACATGTGGGTGTGCCCAATCGGGCTCCACCAGCCAGGCCGTGCCGTCACCCTGCCCCAGCACCTGCTGCCGGAAGGCACGCCCGGCGGCGGCGTCGCGCAGATCGGCCACGTGCGATTCGATGGCCTGGGCTAGCCGGAAGCGGTTCTGCGCCAACAGCACCAGGGGCACGCCGCAGGCATGCAACTGGTGATTCACCACCGCGGCCAGGTAGGCGCGGCGCTGTGGCTGCGTCAGATCGCCCAGCGCCTTGAACAGCGACTGATCCAGCCAGCCCACCAGTGTCTGCACGTCGATGCTGCTGCCGCCGTAATCCATCGCCATCTGCTCGCTGCCTGCGGCGCGCAGCGTCACCCGCGCGCCGTCCATGCCGATCTCGAACACATCCGATTCCTGCGCGGCGTGAAAGCCCGGCAACTGCACTGCCTGCGGGCCGAACATGTCCAATTCCACCGTTTCCAGCACGGCCTCGCGCTCCAGCGGCCACAGCGGCGCCTGCGCGTCGAGCCGGTAGCCCAGCGTGGGCAGCGGCGCGAAAGGCAAACCGCGCGAGGCCGGCGCGGCCTGCGCCGCGACCAGCGCGTTGTGCTGGGCCACCTGTTCGCGCAGCTGCTCCTGTTTCCTCGCGCCGCGAAGCTGCTTCAGCATCAGCGCCTCGGTGGCTTCGGCGATGTGGCCCGTCACCACCACCTGGGTCACGCCAGCCAAGGTCTGCATCTGCACGCCGGGCAGGGCCAGCAGTTCGGGCGTGCCGGCGACGGCGGCGAAATGAGTCGTGATCGACGCTTGCGGGGCGGGGGCGGGCGGTTGTTCCTGTTCCGAGCCATCGCCCCACAGCGGCAGGCTGGACGGCGGCGCGATCATGCTCGCCACGTCCAGCGCCTCGAAGCCCATGTGCTGGATCAAGCGGTCGGCCAGCGCATGGGCCGCCTGCGAGAACTCCGCCGCGCAGACGTGGGCATAGGCCCGGTTCAACGCCTCGCTCCCGCGCCACACCGCATAGGGCATGCGCAGCACCCGGCCCAGCAGCTGCTCCACCGCCGTCGCGCTGGTGAGCCTCTGCAGGCTGCACAGCACATAGGCGAAAGGGCAGTCCCAGCCCTCGCGCAGCGCCTGGACCGTGACCACATAGCGCACCGGACAATCGCGCGCCGCCAGGTCGATGTCTTCCAGCCCGCGTGTGGCGCCGGTGGCCACCACCACCTGGCTGGCGGGCAGTTTCAGTTCATCGACGAGGTAGTCGCGCAGCTTCTCGGGCGGCATCTCCTCGCCCGCGTTCTGCGCCTGAAAGAGCACGATCGGCCGCACGTAGCCGCGGCCCGCCGCTTCATCCTTGAGCGCCTCGGCCTCCAGCTTGCGCTGCGTCTGCACCGCGCCGAACACGGCGGCCGGCCAGCCCTCGGGGTGCTCGGCCAGCACGATCGGAAGCTTGATCATGTCTTCGGCCGCCAGCTCCTGCGCGCTCACGTGGTAGAGCACATTGGTGCTGGCTGCGATCGGCGTGGCCGTCAGCTCCAGGATGAACGAGGGGTTCAGGCGCTGCAGGGCGGTGAAGCTCTTGTCCGTCTTGGCGTTGTGCGCCTCGTCCACGATCAGCAACGGTTGCTGCAGCGCCAGCCAGTTCGCCAGGCTCCAGCGCGGCTGGCCCGCAAAGCCGGCCAGCACGCCGGTAGCGTCACCCGCCACGTCTTCTTCCGTGACCAGCGCGTCGGGCAGTTCGTGCAGCGCCGCCAACGCCCGCGCCGGCACTGCGCGGAAATGCGACTCGAAGCTTTCCGAGAAGCTGTACACGTTGCGCTGCCCCGCGTCCTCGATGCGAAAACTCTGGATGGTCGCCACCACCACCACGGCCTGGCGCCCCCAGTCGGGCGGCGCAATCTGCGCCACCTCTTCCAGCGTGCACACGCGCAACCCTTCGCCATAGGCGTCGGCCAGCGCCGAACGGTACGAGTGGCCGGGCGTGCGCAGCGCCTTGAGCGTCTGCACGCGGATCGCATCGCTAGGCACCAGCCACACCGCCACCGGCGCGTCCACGGCCGCCCAGCCGCGCGCCAGCAGCGGCACCGCATGCGCGGCCATCACCGTCTTGCCGCCGCCCGTGGGAATGCGCAGGCACACGCAGGGCACGTCGCCGCCAAACGCCCCGGACTGATACGGACGGCCCGCCAGCTCGCCGAAAGCCGGCGCCGCGCCCCGCATCCGCGCCGCGCGGGCAAAGGCGGCCAGGGTGTCCAGGGCGGCTTGCTGGTAGGACTTGAGGGTGAGGGGGGTCATGGATTGGATGGAATTGGCGCAAGCATTGGGTTCACAAACACATCAAACCCAATGCAACTTGTTGATTCATAAGAGTTTTCAAGAATCCATTAGGACAAAGATTCACTTTGATTGGGTGTTGTTTGGTGTGGTTTTGTGTGGTTTGGTGTGGCTGGATTCACCATTCGGCGTCAACGCCCACAGTGCTGCCCTGGTTGGGCCTCCGATGTTCTGGATGCGCCCTTCCTTGGACATTTCCTTGAGGAGCACCCGGATGTATTCCTTGCGCTGGGCCAGTTCTGGAATCCAGAGCTGAAGTTTGGGCAGCAGCAAGCCATCCACCTTGGCGCGCGGCTGCGGCCCGAGCGCCAGCAATTTGCACAAGGCCGCCTTGTAATCATCGGCATCTGGGCGGCGCTGATTCAGATATTCAACCTCCTGCCCCGTCGCCACTGCCAATTGGGCAGAGATATACAGCTTGGGGCTGCGCCCCTCGATCAAGCCCGCGCGCCGCAACTCGGCCACCTGCGCCGCATCGAGCTTGCGCTTCTTCTGCACCCGGTCGAGCCACAGCACATGCTCGATGGGCAGGTCAGTCCGCTCCATCAGCCAGCGGCTGTAGTTCTCGTCGATCTCCTGGCCATAGACGTTAAACACCGTGCGCAGGGGAGACGACCCCTCGTAGTCCGGCAGCGGCAGAAAGCGCCGCCGCTGCGCCTGCACCATGTCATGGATGCCGAAGCCCACCTTGTCGATCATGCCCACCTCGGCCATCGCCTTAGCAAGGCGTTCGTTGCGGTAACGCTCCGGCGTGCGCGCACCGCTGGCGTAATCATCCGGCTGGCCGTCGAAAAAGCCGCCCAGGTTGATCATGCGCACCAGGCCCACCGACTCCTCCACCACGACACGCCCGCCCTGGGCATAGTCCTGGTGCGCCAGGCAGTTGTGCAGCCCCTCCAGCAGCACCGTATGGGTGTCGTAGCGCGGCAGGGTCACGGCCAGCAATTCATTGGCGGGAAACAGTTTGATGTTGGGGTTGCGGATGCACTGCGCCACGTCGGTCGTGGTCAGCAGGAACGGCGGGTGGAAATGCTCGGCCACCCGCTCGGCGGCCAGCTTCCAGGTGATTTCCGCCGGGTGGGGCGACAGCAGCGCCGTCGCGCTTTCACGGCGGCCCAGCAGCAACAGGCAGGCGCGGGTGATGCGGCCGTTGACGGTCAGGCCGATCTTGTCCAGCAGCCTCTGCGCACTCCATTGCCGTATCTGCGCGGCCCAGTCCTCGCGCTGATGCTTTTCGAAGAACTTCTCGCGGGCCTTGGCGATGGCGGCCTCGTCCAGATCATCGAGCGTCGCGTTGGGCAACTCGACGGCGCTCCAGTCCTCGCCCGCCAAGTGCTCCGCCAGAATGGCCTGGCGCCGGTCCGCGCGCAATTCCACGAGACTGTCGCCATCGCGCTGCCACGCCTTGTCATGGGCCAGCACCAGTTCGCGCGGCGCATGGCGGGGCACATGCACCAGCCACACGACGGCGCCCGTGTCACGCGCGTGCAACTCCTGCACCAGCAAACCCAAGGAAGGCAAGCCCGGCGTCTTGCCCAGCACGCGATGCACCACATTTTCCGCCGTGTAGCCGGCAAAGTCCTGAATGCCCGAGGGTGCCAGCGATCCATCCTGCGCGCCGATCACCACACAGCCGCCCTCCATGTTGGCAAGCGCACTCACGTAGGAAACCAGATCGTCACCCTTGCGGCTGGCGATGCAGGACTTCAGCGAGTGCCACGCCTTCCATTCATGGCGCTCGTTCTCCTTCGGGAAGTGAGTGCGCAGCCAGTGCTGGAGCTGCGCGGCGGTCTCGAACTCGTCCATCCCGCTCACCTCGCCTTCACGTCATACGGAATGTGCTTGAACGTCACCCGAGCGCGAGCCAGGGTTTCCGGCCCCAGGCGGCAGGCTTCGCCATAGACCACCAGCGGCGCGTCGGGGTGGGGCGTGCTGGCGTGCAGCGTCAGCAGCGCGTCGAGCACGGCGCGCGTGAGCACGTTGCCGCCGGCCGGGCGCTTGTCACCCAGGATGCCATTGAACAGCAGGTAGTAGGCGGTGCGGCTGCGCAGCACCGGGGCTTCAAGCGGAATCGATTTGTCGCCATCGTCTGGTAAGACTTGGCCACTATCAAAAACAGAGTGCGTGCCCAGGTAGGGGGTGCTATCGAGGCGCTGCCTTGCGTCGAAGACGGCGCCCGTCTCCTGCTGCCAGACGAAGGCCGCCAACGTGGCAAAGCGCACCTGCGGGTGGATGCTGCCGCCGGCGTCGAAGATTGCCGCGCCCAGCCGCGCGAAGCGAAAGCCGCCGCCGCCATGCCAGCCCACGGCGGCGCTGATGCCCCCCTGCTCGCCCGCGACGACCTTCTCCAGCCGCGGCAGGCAGTGCGTGACGGCGTGCTCGCCCATCTCGATGCCGATCCAGCGCCGGCCCATCTTGTGCGCCACGGCGGCCGTGGTGCCGGAGCCGAG